>NVTT01000051.1 GCA_002401655.1 Gammaproteobacteria bacterium
AGGTAGCGGTAATTTAATGTTTATGGCACCAATGATTGTTTACATTAATGAACACACTCAATTAGTAAAGTTAGAACAAATCTTAATAACTACAGCTATGCCTTTAGCTTTAATTCCACTAGCGGTTAACACTTGGGCAAAGTTGCTGGATGGGAATCATATTTTTTATTTTAGAAGTATTCATAGTTGGGTTTTTGTTTCTGCGTTGACTATTTTCTTAATTGCGCAAATCACCTTGTTGCCAATTTTATATTACCTTGCGTCGGTTCTTTATGGTATCGCTATTGCTGGCGGAGTCATCGGGTGGAACCTCGGCCATAATGATTTTGTTGGGAAAGGTAATCCACTAGATTATATGGCAATCCATGTGACACTGACCGGTGTTAGAGGGTTGTTGATGCCAATTATAGGTATTTCGCTTTATCAATACTTAGAGTCGGTTGAAAGCGGGTTAGGTCGATGGGCGTTACTTCTCCCCTTGAGTATGACAACTTTGGGTGCTATTTTATTCGGGTACTTTAGAAAAGCTAATGCGCTATAAATGAAATTGTTTTGAATGCGTAAGAACAATCTTATATCGTATAAAAAAAGGATGAATAATAATGACGAACTCTGAAAAAGAAGCTCGTATCCAACTAGCCGCCTGTTATCGTATATTTGATTATTTAGGTTGGGATGAACTTATTTATAATCACATCACCTTAAAGTTGCCTGATGTAAAAGGTCAATTTTTGATCAACCCTTACGGTCTTCATTACAGTGAAGTCAAAGCTTCAAACCTAGTCAAAGTTGATATCAATGGCAACGTTCTTGATGAAACTCCCTACAAAGCAAACCCTGCAGGAATGGTTATACACAGTGCCATTCACCAAGCTCGGTCAGATATGCACTGTATCGCACATCTACATACCGATGCGGGTATGGCAGTTGCTTGTCAGCAAGAAGGTCTTCGATACGATAATTTTTATTCGGTACTATTACATAATCAAGTGGCGTATCACGATTTTGAAGGACTGACAGTTAACGATGAAGAGAAATCTCGTTTAGTCAGTAATTTAGGTAATAAAAATCATTTAATTCTTCGTAATCATGGTTTGTTGAGTGGCGGAAGAAGCGTTAAAGAAATGTTTATTAATATGTGGTTGCTACAACGGTCATGCGAAATACAAGTTGCTTCAGACGCTACCGGAAAACAAAGTATTCCAATCGATTTAGAAGTAGCACAAAAGTCAGAAGCCCTTTTGAAAATTCAAATGTCTGGTAAAGAGCAAGGCGAATTAGAGTTTAATGCGATGGTTAGAAAAATTGATGCAATTGATACATCTTATAAAGACTAAATGTTGGTCGTTATTATTTTCTCTTGATTTTGATTTATAGAATGATTTTGCACTACCGGTGAAGCGTCAAAAAGTGTTTCGCTCTCTTGGTTCGTATTTTTAGAATCATTAGTTGAACCTAGATCGGCAAAAGAAAACAATTCTGTATCCAATAGATGAGATGGCGCTACGTTTGACATTGAACGAAAAATTGTTTGAATTCTATTGGGATATTGCTCTTCCCATTGTCGTAACATTATTTTCACTTGTTTTCTTTGTAGGTTTTCTTGTGAACCGCAGAGATTACACGGAATGATGGGAAAGTTCTTTAGTTGAGAATATTTCTCAATATCGCTTTCTTTTGCGTAAGCTAACGGACGAATGATTGTATTCCTACCATCATCACTTCTTAATTTAGCTGGCATGGATTTTAACTTACCACCAAAAAACATATTCAAAAATAGTGTCTCAATCATATCGTCACGGTGATGACCAAGCGCGATTTTAGTAATGTTGTTTTTTTCTGCCCAGTTATAAATAATCCCGCGTCGTAATCGAGAACAAAGAGAGCAGGTTGTTTTTCCTTCTGGAATTTTATCTTTAACAATAGAATAAGTATCTTCTTCTATTATTTCAAAGTTAATATCAATCGATCTTAAATATTGTGGAAGAATTTCTTCCGGGAACCCTGGTTGTTTTTGGTCAAGGTTAACGGCAATAATTTCAAAATTAATGGGTGCTTTTTTACGTAAACTAATGAGTATGTCTAAAAGTGTATAGCTGTCTTTGCCTCCAGAAACACAAACCATTATTTTGTCACCATCTTCAATCATATTAAAGTCAGCGATGGCTTGACCAACATTTCTATGCAGTGTTTTTGATAACTTAGTTAAACTTTCGTTAGTAATAGCTGGTTTCTTATTGCCCATTTCATTGACCCAATGTGAAAAATATACCAGCAATACAGGCACTCAATAAATTAGCTAATGCACCCGCTAGAACGGCTTTAAGTCCTAATCGTGAAAGCTCTTTTCTTCTTGTTGGTGCAAGAGCACCCATACCGCCAATGACAACCGCGATTGAACCAAAATTAGCAAAACCACAGAGTGCAAAAATAACGATAACTTGTGTTTTAGGTGACAGCTCTTTTGCGTGAGCAATGAAATCAATAAATGCGACAAATTCGTTAATAACAATTTTTTCGCCGATTAAACTTCCAGCAAGGTTAGATTCGTTCCAAGGTACACCCATGAGGTAAGCTATAGGTTGAAAAAGGGTTCCTAGTATTTCTTGAAGGGATAGGGCATCTGCACCAAACAAACTTCCTATCCACGCGACAAGCGCATTTAGCATTGCTACTAAACTAACAAAGGCGAGTAAAACCGCGCCAATATTTAGCGCTAGTTTTAAACCTTGAATAGCGCCAGTTGCGGCGGCGTCAATAATATTTTCCGGGGTGTCAGTAATGTTTTCATTGGCTGTTGCCACAAGACTTTCAATTTTTTCTTTAGATTCGATTTCAGGAATAATTAATTTAGCCATTAATAGTCCGGCTGGAGCTGCCATAAAACTCGCGGCAATTAGATACTTTAGCTCAACGCCTAAACTTGCATAACCGGCTAAAACCGAGCCAGCAACCGTCGCCATTCCGCCAACCATTACAGCAAATAGTTGAGAGGTAGTCAGTGTTGGTAAATAAGGTTTAATGACTAATGGCGCTTCGGTAATGCCTACAAATATATTGGCAGCCGCGGATAGCGATTCTGTTTTTGAGGTAGCTAATAATTTTTGTAATCCTCCGCCTATGATATTTATAACCCGGGACATGATCCCTAGATAATAGAATACGGCGATTAATGACGAGAAAAATACAACAATGGGTAAAACATGAAAAGCAAAAAGAAAACCGAGATTTTTTCTACCGATATCACCAAATAGAAAATTGATCCCTTCATCACTAAAGCTAATGACCCCAGCAACGCCGTTAGATATGCTGAGCAATAAATCTTTACCTGCAGGCACAAATAGAACCAGTGCGCCAAAAGATATCTGTAATAATAAAGCTAAGAGTATGGTTCTGTAATTGATCTTATCTTTATGACTAGAAAATAAATAAGCGATAGCCAATATGACCGCAATTCCTACAATTCCTCTAAGTACTTCAAAAATCATTAATTAACCTATGCCCTGTATAGAAGACTTTAAACCGTTAAGGTCTATCTGAGATAACAGACGTTGAACAGATATATCGGTTGGAATTTGACCATCGATAATAATATCCGCCAGACTGATAGTAGGATGGATAAAACGTTCAAACATAGGAAGCACATTGCTATAATACTGATGCAATATATCATCCTTAGCTCTTGCTCTTTGCGCCATATCTCTTTTTAAACGTCTGTCTAAGCAAACATCCTGAGGCGTTTCTACAAAAGCCTTTAGCGTCGCTTTTTCGAATAGCTTATGATCGTATAGAGCATGAATTCCCTCGATGATAGTAATAGGGCTAGGATTAACACTTTCATCTTGCTTCAAACGACTATGAGTCGCAAAGTCATAAAGAGGCATGTGAATAGATTGGCCAGCAAATAAACTGTCAATATGCTCTTTAAGTAATTCAAAATCTAATGCTTCAGGATGATCGAAGTTAGTTGCTGGCTTTGACTCATTTGGTACTTGTGGTAAGTCATGATAATAATGGTCCTGACTAATCAAGCAGGCAGAACTTTCACCAAAGATAAAATGTAAATGAGCTAGCAATCCTTTTGCGACCTGTGTTTTACCGGAAGCAGAGGCTCCTGTGATGAGAATCAATTGCATAATATTCAGAGCAACTTATAGAACTTTAAATTTAGGTGTAATATCGGTATCTCTTGCCGACTTGCAGAATTTTTTATCGAAAGTATGGAAGAGGTAGTCGCGTGAGATACATAGATGTAATGCATCTGCAAAGTCAGCGCCTAGTTTATACCATTTAATGGCTTGGCTTACTTCATAAGAGTTTTCAATATTTAGATTTTTCGTGGATAAAACACTGTCAAAAAAAAGTGTAATGTTGTCACGCGCATTTTTATAAACTGATCGTAAAATCCACTCTGTTTCCAGTAATACAGTTCGAGATATAAAGACTTCATTATTATTCAATAGATCCTCGGCTATTTGTGCTTGTTCTAAATCGTCATTGACAGCCAAACGAACTAATAGATTAGTGTCAAACGCTATCATTGTCGTACTCTACAGGTTTACTTAATTGCTCTATTGGAATTACTTTTCCTTTATGTTGCAAAAAACCGCGTAACGATTGTGCAGACAACGTTTTTTGATCATCTTGTTTGGTTTGCATTAAAAGGCCATGCTCAGTTGCCATTAAAGTGAGCTCCGAGCCTACATCCCAATGAAAGGAGTCGCGCAAATCTTTTGGAATCACTACTTGGCCTTTGCTGGACAGTTTTACAGTGGCAGATTGCATTTTGACTCTCGGTAAGACTAAAAGTAAGAACGCTAATTATGAATAGAATTTGTCTAATGATCAAGGCGTTTCTATCAATGGCTTTAAAAAGTATATGATTCGTATTCTACCGATGAGACGATCTATTGGGTTAACATACACTATCAATAAAAAACCATAAAATCCTTGAGTCTATTCAATCATTACGGTAAATTAGCGCCTGCTGAATTTCTTGTTGCAAGAAATGCACTACGCGCCCGTAGCTCAGCTGGATAGAGTAATCGGCTTCGAACCGATTGGTCGGGAGTTCGAATCTCTCCGGGCGCACCATTTCTCATGTTATCATTCCTTTATCTCTGATTGCATTCTGACTTACATAAACATCGGTTCTACAAAAACATGTTAATTCCTTATGATACATTATCAGAAGATGCGTTAATCGCGGTTGCTAAAGAATGGGTGATCAGCAAGACTGCGGATATCGAAGAGTTACCTGATATCGAAAAGTGGACCAACGATGTCCTTCAAAAAATTAAAGTTGGAGAATTATTAATTGAATTTTCTGAAGAAAACCAATCAGTTACAATAAAGTCACCGGAAGAAATTAATTTTGAAACTGAAACTAATGAAAATATTGCTCGTTAGTTCTAGTCATTTTATAACTTCGGAGCTTAAAGGCGAAAGTTTAAGTGAATAATCAAGTCGATAAACCAAAAAGTAAAAGAACGCAAAATCAAAATACCACCATGAATATGAATAACTACGTTCTAAGGCGGGTTGCTTATGTGTTGACCTTGAATATCAAGGGCATGCAAGAAATTTTTGCTCTTGCAGATTACTCTTTGTCACATCCCGAATTGAAAAACTATTTATTGAAAGATGAGCAAGACGGTTTTGTTTCTTTACCAGACTATTTATTGATTATTTTCTTAGATGGTTTAATTATTCAAAAACGCGGGAAAAGAGACGGCGCAACAAATCTAACTCAGCAAGAACGAGTTAAATTGAGTAAAAAGGAAAGCTTAAACAATAATCAACTACTCACCAAACTAAAAATTGCCTTTAATCTAAAAGCTGAAGATTTGATTGAAATACTCCAAAGTGCCGACTTTAGAGTGTCTAAAGGTGAATTAAGTGCGTTTTCCAGAAGACCTGAACATCGTAATTTCAGACCTTGTGGTAATCAGCTGATTCGAAACTTGTTAACGGGGTTGACGTTAAAATTTCGCGTATCAGAAGATAATTAAGATAATAATGTAGACCAACAGATCGTCGAAATCCCACCAATCACCCCACCAAAAACACCGCCCCAAATGACCAGCCAACCCAAATGCTCTTTGATCATTCTCTGGACAATTTCTTTCACCATTTGTGGTGTTAATTCGTCGAGCCTTTGATCAATAATTTCAGTTATCTTTGTTTGAATTTCATCTGAAGATTCGCTATTTCCAAGCTCATCGGCGAGTAATTCTTTAAACTTTTCAGATTGAGTCATTTCAACCAGCGACACTTTCATATTTTCAATAAAAGGCTCTCTTAGTGGGTGTAATGCTTCTTCGCCACCAAACATGCTGAGCATTCCGCCAAATGAAGAGTCCATAATCACAGTCACTAATTTATCAAATGCAGGATCAAGGTCGACCTTTTCAATCACTGGAGCGAGATGCTTGTCTAGTTGATTGCTTCCAGAGCCTTGCATAAATTTTGATATATTTTCCTGAGTAAAAAACTCATTCATCATCATGTTTCTAATAGCTGATTTAAACTCATTAAATCGCATCGGGATCACGCCCGATCCATAAAGTCCCGGTACTTTTTCAAATAGCATGTGGATGGCTAACCAGTTGGTTATGGCACCAGAAAAGGCAAACAATCCAATCGTAGAAAGGATTGCATTGTTAATAAAATATCCCAGTATCATTAAAGATATGGCTAAAAGGTTGGTAATTAGGCTTTTATTCATGTTTTTTGACTTCTATTCTTCAGTTTTTTGTTTAAATTCACAGAGATCTTCAATAATGCAAGATCCGCACCTAGGTTTGCGGGCAATACAGGTATATCGACCATGTAATATTAGCCAATGATGGGCATCCATCATAAATTCTTCAGGGATAAATTTTACTAGTCGTTTTTCGACTTCAACGACATCTTTTCCTTTAGCAATAGCGGTTCGATTTGAAACTCTAAAAATATGCGTATCAACTGCCATTGTGGGATGCCCAAATGCCGTATTTAAAACGACATTGGCGGTTTTTCGCCCGACTCCAGGCAGAGCTTCGAGCGCTTCACGATCATCTGGCACCTCCGACTGATGTAAGTCGACCAGCATTTTACAGGTTTTAATCACATTTTTTGCTTTAGTATTAAAAAGGCCGATGGTTTTAATGTATTCGCTTAGTCCTTTAACACCAAGTGCGTAAATCAATTCGGGTGTATTGGCGATGGGATAGAGTATCTTAGTAGCCTTATTGACGCCTACATCCGTAGCTTGCGCGGATAATATCACTGCAATTAAAAGCTCGAAAGGTGATGTGTATTCCAGTTCGGTTGTCGGATTTGGGTTCTCATTTCTGAGTCTTTCAAAGATCGTTTGGCGTATGTTTTTATTCATTGGCGCATTCTATGGTAGATAGTATTTGTTAGGCAACCAATATCTTGAAGCTATTTAAAGACAAGTCTTTAACAGAATAAAAAAAATCATCTAAATTTATTCAAATGGCCGAGAAAAAGGTAATAGTTTGTATTTTGTGGATGACGTAGGCATGCTAGAATTCGAATAGGTATTCTTGATTTTCTCAAAGGGATGTTGATATGAAAAACATTTCTATTCAGTTATTTATATTATTAATGATTTTTGAATTGGTTGCGTGTGGAGGAGGTAGCGGTGAAAGTAATGTTGAAATTCCTTCAATCCCTGTAGCTCAGAGCGGTATTTATATCGGCACAGTAACTCCAAACAATTCTAACTCTAACGCCTCAGCTTCAATTATTACTTCGAAAAATGATGTCGCACTGATTAACTTTGATACTTTTGAAGTGTTTTTTGGAACAAGAAGTAACAATTTGTTTACTGGGATTATTTATTCAAGTCAAACTGTATCAGCAAATGCAGAATTGACGTCTGTGAACGGTAATAGCATTTCAGGAAATTATTCAAGTAGTTTGGCATCTGGTATATTCTCTGGTATCGCTGATATAAACTTGTATAGTCGCTCCTCGTCTTTTGAAAAGTTGGAAGGTGTTTGGGTTGATGCTTTTTATACTGATTTAATCGGTATAACTACTTGGGTAATACAAAATAATGGAGCATTTGAAATAACTTCATCTTTTGGCTGTTTTTTATCAGGTAATTTTTCTTTAATGGATAGCACTAAAAATGAATATGAATATAATGCGACAATGCAACCTTGTTTAGGCTTTTCCGGCAATTTTAGTGGGTTCGCAGTTTTAGACTCTGTAAATAATACCGATGACCGTATGACGCTAGTATTTGGAAATGGTTATATTGGTGGATTATCACAACCGATTAAACAATAATTGGAATTAATAATAAATTATTGAATAATAGCCTTAGCTAATTCTGTCACTTTCCTAGTTGTTGTTTCAGGGGCTTTTTCGATAAGTTTTATTTCTCTATTTTCAAAATCGAGTGACTTCATTTGGTGAATCAAAACAGATCCTTCTGTTGCAGTTTCTTCCGGTAAAACGACTTCCAATTTCATTTTTCGTATCGTGCTAGTAATTGGAGCTACGACTGCAAATCCGGTATGCTGATTAAACATTTTTCGTGAAATAACAAAAGCAGGTCGTCGTTTCATTATTTCCTTACCAGCACTAGGGTTAAAATTAAGAGAAACAATATCGCCTTTATCGGGAATGTACATTAAATTTCCTTACCAGACGGTTTCGCATCAATCCATCCCCTATCTTCTTCCGTCACTTTAAAGCAATTTTTTGGACTACCGGCTAAGAGTACTTCAAGGCTCACCTCTTCTTCAATGGGAGTTAAAATGATTCTATTATTTTTAATAGACAAATCGAGCTTTGAGCCAACCTTTAAACCTAACGTTTTTATAATCGCCTTTGGAATGCTGACAATATTGGCGCCACCAGATTGTCTAACAGCTATTGCGGTCATAATAAAGTCTCCTTACATCTGAAATAGTTATACCATTATATAACATTGTGGATGTTTTACAATAGTATAACTTACTATTTAGATTTCTCAGTTAATGTTTGTTAGGCAACTGATATCTTGATACCATTTTCCTCAAATTAAACACTTAAAACTGAAAAGAGCACAAATTTATGTCTGCAATATTCAAATTAATCAGTTCAAACGAGTGGGAAGACGCCAAAATAACGGGTGTGCTCCCTAAAAACGAGATAGATTTAAAAGCGGGTGGCTATCATGTCTATCAGTTTGATGATTTAGAGAAACTCTGTAAATTAGCTTTTACCCATGATGACTATCCAATAGCCCTTGAATTAGAACCCAGTAGCTTAATTTCGCAATTGACTTGGCATCAACCTAATCAAGATAGAGCTTGGAAAGAAGGATTAATTAAATCAGAAGATATTTATGCGGATCTGGTGATGAATATTTATAGTTTTGAATGGGGTGATACTAATGGTGAAACTTGGTGTAAAATAATCGGCGAATAAAGATTTTACTACTGCAGTTTTATACTAAAAGGTTCGGAGTCGCTCTCAAATTGAACTAATATCTTATTGTTACGCAATACTTCAATTTCGACTTCTTAATTATTGTTAACAGCGATTCCGACCCTGTAAACATTAGAGCAATCATTGATTTTTTGGAGAAATATTTAAATGCAAAAGCAAGTTATCAATATAAATAGTGAGTTTGACGGTGGAAATATCCATTGTTTGAAAAGCGAGCAATTTGACGATATACAGTTAGAAATTAAAATTGATAATCAGAGCGATTTTTATCAATGGTTCTATTTTAGGGCAACGGGCGTATTAGAGCAGAATTGTCACTATAAGATTAATAATGCTGGCAAATCTGCCTACGCAGATGGTTGGAGTGGATATAACGCGGTCGCATCTTATGATCGTAAATTTTGGTTTCGTGTACCTACGAGTTATGAAGGTGGTATTTTAACTATCAATCATTGTTCTGAATATAATTCTGTTTATTACGCTTACTTTGCACCATACACAATGGAGCAACATGCTGACTTTATCGCTAGTACATTAGAGCATCCATTAGTTTCGCTGAATGTGTTAGGGCAAAGCCTTGATGGGCAAGATATTGATCAATTAATCATTACTTCAACCAATGATTCTTCAACTAAAAAGAAGCTCTGGATTCAAGGCCGGCAACATCCCGGAGAAACTCAAGCATCTTGGTGGGCTGAAGGATTTATTTCACGTTTGTTAGATGATAGCGATGCAGTTTCACAAGCGCTTCTTAAAAAGGCTATTTTTTACGTTGTTCCAAACCTAAATCCTGATGGAAGTAAAAGAGGTCATTTAAGAACCAATGCAGTTGGAGCTAACTTAAATCGAGAATGGTTAACACCCACCATGGAAAAGAGCCCTGAAGTCTTTTTGGCTAGAAAAATGATGGAAGACATCAACATTGATATGTGTCTAGATGTTCATGGTGATGAAGACTTACCCTACAACTTTATTGCAGGAGCTGAAGGGACTAAAGCTTGGTCAGATAAAAAAGCAAAATGGCAGTCTGATTTTACYGATAGGYTGAAAYTAGTGAATCCTGATTTTCAAACTGAAAARGGTTACCCCATAGAYGCGCCTAACWCSGCTGATATGACAATCTGYACCAATTATRTMTCTGAAGCGTTTGAYTGCTTGTCWTTRACCTTAGAAATGCCATTTAAGGWCACAATTGAGACTCCAAATGAGCTAGAAGGATGGTCTCCTGAGCGATGTCAGAACTTAGGCGCGTCATGCCTAGATGCAATATTGGCTGTTGTGGATGATTTATAGCTGATTTGTTGCGTATGGGATTAATATCTAACTGAAAATAAGATCTAACTGAAATTAAGACCCTAACTCAACAAGAGTTAGGGTTATGACGTCGGATAATATAAACCCTATCTTTAATTTTCTGTTTCAAAATAAAACTGAATTCAATAAGGTCGATTTTTAAACGGTGGTTTTTATTCTTCGCTGATAGCTTCGTCGCTAGCGCCTGATGCTTGCATCGATGTTATATCTTGAGCATGCAAACCTTTAGGTCCCTCAAAAGTATCAAAAGTGACTTCTTGCCCTGCTTTTAAACTTTTGTAGCCATCCATTTCTATGGTTGAATAGTGGGCAAAAATATCATCACCACCATCGTCAGGACGAATAAAACCATAACCTTTAGCATTGTTAAACCACTTAACTGTACCGGTCGCCATATACAACTCCTTCTATTTCCCTTAGCGTTAGTATTATTTTAATTCACAGTAATTTTATTGTTTATTGAAATTTCTAGCAAATATTTGTTTAAACTGTGAGTTAGTCAGCAATTTATGTGAATTTGATCGCTTGACAAGACTATAAATCTCATATTTTAAATTTGAAGTCAAGTAGATTATGTATTCAAATGTAATAATCCTAAACAGAAAAATTAAGTTGTAGCAATTTAAAAATATTTACATTGAAATAAAAGTTGAAAAAAGGAATTTTTCACCCAATAAACTAAATTAGAATTGTTATACTTAATTAGGATTAAAGCCTTAAAATTAAGTAAGCTTGTGACAAGTATTGTAGTTTCTGAGTCTATCTCYGRAYWRMAWARTKAWMWMKWMWMWTTKWGWRWWARKWASRWTRAMKRKWWWKAWCYGMMWMWTKKCGWATWGRTTGACTAGAATTAATAATGAGTGATGAAATAGAAAATCAGAATGAAAGTGGTACTCTTGTTGCGGAGCGCAAACCAGAAACCGAAGAACCGCCGATGTATAAGGTGTTGTTATTGAATGACGATTACACGCCAATGGATTTTGTTGTAGGAGTGCTGAGAAAGTTTTTTTATAAAACTGGCGAACAAGCAACAAAAATAATGCTACAAGTACATTATGATGGCGCAGGAGTTGCAGGTATTTTTACATCTGAAATCGCTGAGACTAAAGTGGCTGCAGTGAATGATTATGCAAAAGAATCCGATCATCCACTCAAGTCTTGTATGCAAGTTATTGAGTAACGATTGACGAGTCTAGTAGTTATTGACATAGCCTAGTAGTCATTAAATGGTCTACTAGTCAATAAGTAACAAAAACAGAGAGTTTAATTTATGTTAAGTAAAGATTTAGAACTAACATTAAACCTAGCATTTACTGACGCGAGAGAGCGTCGTCACGAGTATATGACCGTAGAGCATCTGTTATTAGCTCTATTAGATAATGCGCTAGGTATAAGCGTTTTGCGCTCTTGCGGATTGGATATTCCAAGACTGCAATTACAGTTGCGTGACTTTATTGATGAAACTAGCCAAATTATTCCTGCGGAAGCGGGAGATGTGGAAACTCAGCCTACTTTAGGATTCCAGAGAGTTTTACAGCGTGCCGTTTTTCATGTTCAATCCTCCGGTAAAAAGGAAGTCAACGGCGCTAATATATTGGTTGCTATCTTTAGTGAACAAGAAAGCCAAGCTGTTTATTTTTTGCAGCAACAGGATGTTTCACGACTTGATATTGTTAATTATATTTCTCACGGTATATCTAAAATTCCTGGGTCAGAAGACGGAGAAGAGCCAGCGACTATAGAAGAAGGGCAAGCAGAGTCTGCTCCTAAACAAAAAACAGCTTTAGAATCCTATACGGCTAATTTAAATGAAAGAGCCGCCAAGGGAAAAATTGATCCATTAATAGGTCGAGATGACGAAGTCGAGCGAACGGTTCAAATTTTATCAAGACGAAGAAAAAACAACCCACTTTTGGTGGGAGAAGCAGGTGTTGGGAAGACCGCCATTGCAGAAGGCTTGGCGAAAAGAATTGTCGATAAAGATGTTCCTGATGTCATTTCAAATGCACAAATATTTTCGCTTGATTTAGGCGCTCTGTTAGCTGGAACCAAGTATCGCGGTGATTTTGAGAAACGATTAAAAGCGGTTTTGGCGGAATTGAAAGAAATTGATGATTCAGTCTTATTTATAGATGAAATTCATACCATTATTGGTGCCGGCTCGGCATCTGGAGGTGTGATGGACGCGTCTAATCTAATCAAACCGATGTTAGCAAATGGTGAATTGAAATGTATGGGTTCTACAACCTTTCAAGAGTACCGTGGTATTTTTGAAAAAGACCGAGCGTTGGCACGGCGTTTTCAAAAGGTTGATATTGAAGAGCCAAGTGTTTTAGAGACTATCGAYATTTTAAARGGWTTRCGATCACGCTATGAAGAACACCATCGTGTGGAATACAGTGACGCATCGCTACGAGCTGCCGCTAATCTATCGGATCGTTATGTAAATGATAGGCAATTACCCGATAAGGCAATTGATGTTATTGATGAGGCGGGCGCTAATCGGCAACTTCAATCGGAAGAAAACCGCCGTAAAGATATTAATGTTGCAGACATAGAGCTAATAATCGCCAAAATGGCAAAGATTCCCGCTCAATCTGTTTCATCGTCCGATAAAACGACATTAAAGAATTTAGAACGGAATTTAAAACTAGTGGTTTTTGGGCAAGATAAAGCGATAGAAACCCTAGCTAATTCGATTAAGTTATCACGCGCAGGTCTTGGTATTGAAGATAAGCCGGTCGGAGCATTTTTGTTAGCGGGTCCTACTGGGGTTGGTAAAACAGAAGTAAGCAAACAATTAGCTAAAAATCTGGGTGTGGAATTTATTCGCTTTGATATGTCGGAATATATGGAATCGCATACTGTTTCCCGCCTGATCGGCGCACCTCCGGGCTATGTCGGTTTTGATCAAGGTGGATTACTCACAGAAGCTGTTACCAAAACACCTTATTGTGTGGTGCTTTTAGATGAGATCGAAAAAGCACATAACGATGTATACAATTTATTGCTTCAAGTGATGGATCATGGTTGTTTGACGGATAATAATGGACGGAAAGCGGATTTTAGAAATGTAATTTTAATCTTGACTACGAATGCTGGTGCGTCTGATCTGCAGAAATCAAATATTGGATTTCAAAAGCAGTCAAAAAAGACTGATTATATGGATGCGATTAAAAAGACTTTCTCACCAGAGTTTAGGAATAGATTAGATGCGACTCTATGGTTTGAACCATTAAACAAAGAAGTTATATGTTCGGTTGTGGATAAATTTATTGTTGAACTTCAAAGTCAATTGGATGAAAAGGGTGTTTCTTTGGAAGTAAAACAAAATGCACGAAACTGGTTAGCTGAAATTGGTTTTGATGAGCTAATGGGCGCAAGGCCAATGGCGCGAGTGATTAGAGAAAAAATTAAACAGCAGTTAGCCGAAGAATTACTATTTGGCCAACTAGCGAATGGCGGTCAGGTAGTGGTCGGATTTGATAAGGATAAGACGGAATTAACCTTTGATATTTCTACTGAAAAATCATTGGTAATTAAAGAAGTATAGGTTTGATTTAGAATCTATATAGGATAAATTAGATAGTAGTAATCAAGGGGTTGTTTAGGTTAAGACTGTGCTAATTTTAAACTTTAATTTTGCTGTGAGAAAACCTCGATTACATATGAAGACATTTCATCGAGGCTACGTGCTAGGAATAATATACTTAAATAAATCTATCTAGCTCTAAAAGTAATTCTCCCTTTAGATAAATCATAAGGTGTCATTTCAACTGTCACTTTGTCACCCGTTAGAATTCTAATGTAATGTTTTCTCATTTTTCCAGAAATATGAGCGGTAACAACGTGACCATTTTCGAGTTCTACTCTAAACATAGTGTTTGGAAGTGTCTCTTGTACCGTACCTTCCATTTCTATACATTCTTCTTTTGCCATACGCGAATTTTATAAAACCTTGCTTTGCTAGTTAAAATCGCGGGTATAATGCCTGAATTTTGAACAATAAGCAAAAGCTTTTAAAATGTTATTCGAGGAACAGAAATGTTTGAAAAACATTTCAAATGTTATAGTTTTGTGAGCTTTAATTCTAAAGCAACTGCTAAAATAGTGTTAAATCTTTAATGGAGTTCGTTTATGACTCTATTTGCTACCAAAATTGGAATCATTATGCCTTCGTCAATGAAAGAAAACCAAGTAACCGCCGAAAAGATATTTTGGAATAGACGACAATTTATCAACAATTTCGCTCTTTCTAGTGCAGGCTTAGCTCTTGGAGCATCAGCTTTTTCCAACGATGCGAATGCCTTTTCAAAGGATTCTGGTTTTACTACGGCAGAACCATTAAGTAGTGAATATGTCGTCACTCACCATAATAACTTTTATGAGTTTTCTACCAGTAAAAGTAAACCAGCCAATATGGCAAAAAACTTTAATCCAAGTAATGACTGGAAAGTGAAAATTAGTGGTGAAATTGAAAAACCTGGTGACTATACCTTAGAAGATATTTTAGGTTTTACTCAAGATCAAGAGCGTATTTATCGATTGCGGTGTGTTGAGGCATGGTCGATGGTTATTCCATGGAAAGGCTTCCAGCTAAGTGAGCTTATCAAAAGAGTTCAGCCGACTAGCAAAGCTAAATATATAGAGTTTATAACATTAGAGTCTCGCTCAACTTTCCCAGGGCAATCTGGCGGTTCTCTTGGGTTTAGCTCATTACCTTGGCCTTACAAAGAAGGGTTAAGGATGGATGAAGCGATGAATCCTCTTACCTTTATAGCAACGGGTGTTTATGGAAAACGTTTACCTGGTCAAAACGGTGCGCCGTTAAGGTTAATAGTGCCTTGGAAATATGGATTTAAAAGTATTAAATCAATCGTATCAATGCGATTTTTGGAATCAAAACCGCAAAACACTTGGAATAGAAGTGGTCCAAAGGAGTATGGTTTTTATGCAAACGTCAATCCCAAAGTGGATCATCCGCGTTGGAGTCAGGCACGAGAAAGACGTATTACCGATGAATCATTCTTTGGTGTAAAGAAAATAGACACCCTGATGTTTAATGGTTATGGCGACCAAGTGGCTGATATGTATAAAGGCATGGATTTGGTTAGAAATTTTTAGATAGAGTCTTGTATGAAACCGACTGATTTAAGCTATAAATTATTAAAAGTAGCGACTCATTTATTATCATTTATCCCTTTTGGATATGTGGTATTCGCCATTGTTACGCAAAGCCGGCTATTAGGTGCTGACCCACAAGAAAAAGTCTTACACTTAATGGGGCTTTGGTCGCTAATTTTTCTACTAACGACATTAAGTTTAACGCCAATAAATCGAATATTTAAACTGCCAATTATTATTCGATTTAGACGGGCGTTTGGGCTTTATTCCGCTTTTTATCTATTACTGCACATCACCACTTTTTTCGTATTCTATTTAGAGTTAGCGTTTGCTCAGTTATTGGAAGAAACAATCGAAAGACCTTATATTACGTTAGGGATGATGGCGACCATATTAATGATCGCTTTAAGTGTCACATCAACTAAAGCCATTCAAAGAAAAATGGGTACGAAATGGCGAAAACTCCACCAATCTGTTTATTTTATCGGTGGTTTGGCGATAGCTCATTTTATTTGGCAGAGTAAGTCAGATCTTAATGAACCATTTTGGTATCTTATTTGGTTGATTGTTGTTTTAGGCTATCGCTTGTTCTATAAATTAAGAACTTCCAATTAAACTAGATTATTGTTTTTGCTTAATTAAACGTTACTACAAATAACCCGAATTCATATCAATAAGTTCAAGGTTGGCTCAATATATATTTCCTGTATTGCAATGGGCTTTTAGCATATTCAGTTTTAAAACCTCGACCAAATACACTCGCTGAGCCAAATCCGACCTGCTGGGCTATTTGTTCAATCGATAGTGTTGAGCTGGTTAATAATTGTTTTGCCTTTAACAATCGTTGTTTTTGCACATATCGCATCGTCGTGTATCCGGTCGCTTTTTGAAATCGCCTAGAAAGATTACGGGAGCTAACATTTAATTTTTGAGCGAGACTATCCAAAGATAACTCTTTATTATATTGATTACGAATTTTCTCAATAGCCGCTTCGACTAAACTATCCGATTTGATTGACTCCATTCTTTGACCTTCAAACCAATCCGATTCATCAAATTCATAATATTTGGCACAAAGTTGAACCGCCTCTTTACCGCAGAATCTTTCTATCATCATCATCATTATCTCTACGGTGGAACGTGTGCCGGAGGAACAAATGAGATTATCGGATTCAGTTACTGATAGTTTGTCTTTAATGTTGACCTCAGGAAAGTGCGATTTAAAGGATTTTTCGAAGGCGTTGTGTATGGTGGCATCTCTTCCGTTAAGCAATCCTGCTGCAGCCATATAAAACTGTCCAGTGATCAGTCCCACGATGATAGCGCCGCCTTTATGTTGAGCGACTAACCAATCGAGGGTCGAAGTTTGCTTTAGAATTTTAGTTACATCGGGGCGCCAGGTCGCAGGAATAGTAATAATATCGTATTGCCGATCATCAATTTCAGTYGTYTCYAARCAWARKCCRCTAAAATTTCTMGCTYKYTGRYYMGRTARATTRAAATAGGAAATATCGAAACTGGAATATTTCGCGTCATAGGACGGTTTCCAAAAAAAATCTAGCGCACTGTATATTTCCGCGTGGGTTACAATCGTACTTAACCATGCATCATCGGGAATGAGAAAAGCACATTTAATTTTTTTATCAGATTTCATATTTTGAGATTTAATCAGTTATGGCGTAAATAAACTAAAAAATGTCTTTATTTGACGAATATAGCTTGATGTCTTCTGTTAGTCTAGTTTATTCTTGCATCGATTAAAGCTTGGCAAAGATTCAGTTTAACTAATATAAACAATCTATTAGAGCTTTAGTTGTCGTTAAGAGGTTACATACAGTTGAAAGTAGATGAAAACTAATAATAAAATGCAGTATTTGCATTCAATTGCTTATGTATGAATAATTTTTAAACCGTGACAAGATGTACCAAGAATAAATAGAACAACACTAACTTTTTTAATCGTAGGAGATTGAATAATGATCAAAGCAAATAAACTATTAGTTTCAGTGGCCGTTAGTATGGCTCTTTATGGCGGCAGTGTTTATGCCGAAGAAGCTGACGATGAAGAAGACTCAAATGTCATCATCATCACTGCGTCTAAGCGTCCAACTAGTTTACAAGAAACGCCGATTGCAATAACAGTAATTAGCGAAGAGTCTATCGAGCAAACTAAGATCCAAGATATTTATGACCTTCAAGCGCTTGTTCCAACACTACGAGTTACTCCATTACAACGTTCTACAAATACTGGTTTTGCACTTCGTGGATTTGCTAACGGAACTAACAACACAGGTATTGAGCCTTCTGTTGGTATCTTTATCGATGGTGTTTATCGTTCACGAGCCGCTGCACAAATTGGTGATTTGCCAAGACTTGATCAAATCGAAGTATTGAGTGGACCTCAAAGTACATTATTTGGTAAAAATGCATCTGCGGGTGTTATCAATATTAGAACTAAAGCGCCTTCATTTGATTTAGAAGGTAAAGTTGAAATTGGCGTTGGTAATTATAATCAACGGGTTGTTAAAGCTTATGTTACTAATAGTCTTACTGACAATGTAGCCTTCAGTCTTTCTGCGTTGTCTAGTACTCGAGATGGTTATACAACTTCCATTGCGAATGGACTCGGTGAATTAAACGACAGAGACCGTACAGGTTTCCGAGGACAGTTATTGTGGGAACCTTCTGACGATATATCTGTTCGTCTAATTGCTGATATGAGTGAGATTGATGAAGTCTGTTGTACTATAGCTAACTTCGCTGACGGTCCAGTTGCACCAGTGATGGCGGCTTTTGCTGGAGGTATTGCGCTTGATCCTTCAACTCCGTTTTCTTATGAATCGGCTCTTAATTTTAATCCAGTTAATAAAGTCGAAGACAGTGGTTTTTCTATAGAAGCAAATGTTGATTATGGTAGCTTCATATTTACCTCTATTACAGCGTCAAGAACTAACGAATCATCCTCCAGAGGTGATGTTGATTTCTCTGCTGCAGATTTGCTAGAAGAAAGAACTAGAGTCGATATTGATACATTTACACAAGAGTTCAGGTTAACCTCAACTGGTGCAGATAATAAGTTTGATTGGATGGTAGGTGCATTTATTTTCCAGGAAGATATTGATACAGATGATTCTATATTATTTGGAACACAAGCCAGAGGGATATTCGATACATTATTCGGTGGTCCTGCAGCGCTAGGTGCAACTGAAAGTTTTTATACTAGTCTCGACGCAGGTTCAATTTTGCGAAGTGGTGATGGTGCAGTTACAGAATACACTCAATCAAATGACGCATTTTCAATATTTGCAACTTTTGATTACGAGTTATCAGATCAACTAACAGCGACTCTAGGACTTAGTTATACCGATGATGAGAAAGAGATAACTGTATCGCAAATTAATACAGATGTGTTCTCAGCTATTGATCTCGATCGTGATTTAACTGTTTTTGGAGTTCCAATTACTTTTCTTGGTCAAGATGCATTAGTTGCTGGATTGAGAGGTTTACAATTTTTACAACCAATGTTGGCTTTTCCTAATGCCGTAGAAGACGGTAAGAGTTCTGATGATGATATAACTTGGAGTTTGAGATTAGCTTATGAAGTTAATGAAAATGTTAATTTATTTGCCACGGCTTCTACAGGCTTTAAGGCGACATCTTGGAATTTGAGTCGTGATACACGCCCTACGGATGCTGATGATAATGATGATGGAATAATTGATATAGTTGCTGCTGGCTTAGCAAGAGGAGACCAAGAATACGGTACTAGGTTTGCAGGGCCGGAAGAGTCTTCAGTTTTTGAATTAGGTATGAAAACTCGTTTTGAACAAGGTGCTTTTAATGTCACAATATTTGACCAGACCATCAAAGGATTTCAGTCGTCCACATTTATAGGTACCGGTTTTGTTCTAGCTAACGCTGGTGAACAAAGTACTAAGGGAATTGAATTTGATTCTGTCTATAGACCTACAGAAAACATAACTTTGACATTAGCGGGTAGTTTTCTTGATCCTATTTATGATTCTTATCAAAACGCAGCTGTTGATCAAAACGGTAATGCAATTCATTTTACCGGAAGAGCGCCTACAGGTATTCATCCGAGAAGCTTGGTTGCGGGTGTTAAATATGATTTCGAATTAGCCAGTGGATCATATGCTTACGTTCGTGCTGATTACCTTCAAGAAAGTAAGGTTCTTGTTGGTGATGCGTCTCCTGATATATACCGTGAGGTAGGTACAGTTAATATGAGTGCTGGAATTACTCTCTTGAACGGTGTCAATGTGCAATTATGGGTACGTAACTTAAATGATGATGAGTATTTCATGTCAGCTTTTCCTACACCTATTCAGGCAGGAAGCTTAAGTGCATATCCAAATCAACCTAGAACATACGGTGCTTCAGTATCGTATGAGTTTTAAGGCTAACGTTTAAGACAATCGGTTGCAGTGGCAGTTAATGTTGCTGTAACTTATGTACTTAAAGCTAGTATGTTAAAAGACCTATAGTTATTTCGCTTTAGGTCTTTTTTTTGCCCTAAATTCTGATTTATGAGTGTTTTAAAATATGTTAGTTAAATCAATGAAAATATTCAGTTTAATTATGGTTATCATTATAACTATTTCATCTTTCGTTTATGTTTATATAGGCTGGGATGACATACCTTTTGATTCAACTATAAAGTCAACTGCACCAGGAAAATATGCAAAGTTAACCGATGGGGATATTCACTATCAGTGGTTTGAGCCAAAATCAAATAAAGCAAATGGTGAAATTGTTGTCATGTCTCATGGCTATGCCATACCAGGTTTTATGTTTAATCAAACGGCTATAATGTTAACTGATGCTGGTTATAAAGTGCTTGTTTTTGATCATTTTGGTCATGGCTTTTCCGATAGACCAAAAGGGCCATATAACTCTGATTTTTTTGAACGGGAACTACTTGAGTTACTTGATAGTTTGAAAATATACTCACCGGTGATTATGGTGGGTCAATCTATGGGCGGATTAATTGCCTCAAACTTTACTGCTAACCACCCTAAAAGAATAAAGAAACTAGCGCTATTCGTTCCTGCTGGATTAAGAATGGTAGAAAGCGAAAATAAAGAATTAGTCGATCTGTTAGGCGTTCCAGTCATTGGCCCGTGGATTTTTAGAATTGTTGGAAGGGCGAGCATGCTAGAGAAAAAAGAACGACCTTGCAAAACGTGTGGTGACGGCAAAATCGATGGTGATATTTATCATCAAGCTGATTTTGAAGGTTATTTTGAGTCAATGAAAGACATCTTAGTCGAGTTTCCAATGACTGGCCAAGATCATATTTATAAGAAATTGGGAAAAGTTGAAATACCAATGTATGCAATATTTGCAGATAAAGATGAATTGGTAAAACTTGAGAGTGCAGAGTTATTTAATATATTGGTTCCACATGCGAAAATATCTATCGTTAAAAATAGTGATCATGCGGTACATGTTCGACAATGGGAGAAAGTAGGTAAGCTCTTGATTGATTGGCTGTCAACAAATCAATTGCATGGTTTATCCGAGATATAGATTGGCTAGCAAATTCTTAATTTGAGGTCGTGCTCCTTTTAACAGCTATGACCAGTTGATAAATTGATAAGACTAGGTTATTAATCATTTACCTTCTAATAAATAATGCTAAAATACTGCGCATTATGTAAAGAAATCTGGCTAGAGGCTTAGTATGAGTTGGTTTGAAAGAATAATTCCTAAAAGAAATATCAATGTTTCAGAGCGCAAAAACTCTGTGCCTGAAGGTGTATGGGCAAAATGTAAAAAATGCGACGCAGCTATCTATAAAGCTGAATTAGAGCGCAGTTTAGAAGTTTGCCACAAATGTTCTTTTCATATGCGCATTAGCGCAAGAAAAAGGCTTGAAAGGTTCCTTGACGGAGAGAATCAAACTGAAATTGCACCAAGTCTGGAACCAAGAGACATCCTTAAATTTAAAGATTCTAAACGCTATAAAGATAGAATCGTCGCGGCACAAAAAGCGACTGGTGAAAAAGATGCTTTAATTGTTTTAGATGGAAAACTTAAAGGCATGCCAATAGTCGCTTGTGCATTTGAATTCAATTTTATGGCTGGTTCAATGGCATCGGTGGTAGGTGAGAAGTTTGTAAGAGCGGTTAATCAGTGTATCGCCGATAATAAACCCCTTGTTTGTTTTTCGACTAGTGGAGGGGCTCGAATGCAAGAAGCCTTAACTTCTTTATTTCAAATGGCAAAAACAAGTGCGGCATTAGCCAAGTTATCTCAAAAAGGATTGCCTTATATATCGGTATTAACCGATCCTACTATGGGTGGAGTTTCAGCAAGTTTAGCGATGTTGGGCGATGTTAATATTGGTGAACCAAACGCATTAATCGGTTTTGCTGGACCAAGAGTTATAGAACAAACGGTTCGAGAGACTTTACCTGAAGGCTTTCAGCGAAGCGAGTTTTTACTTCAAAGCGGTGCGATTGATATGATCGTCGACCGTCGAAATATGCGAGATTCTATTGGTTCTTTGTTATCAAAAATGATGAACTTAAATTGTGTTGACGACATCGCAGTCTAGTTTTCGTTTTTCAAGTATCAGAGTCAGTCTTTTCTGACTCCGATACGTGCCAAATTTTCACGTAAACTTTCCGGTATCCGAGTCGAAAAAAAACGACTCCGACACCTGCTTCATTGGACTAACATAATCCCATGAGTTATCTCAATAATCTAGATTATTCAATCATACTGATTTACCTAGTTATTATCTTTTTTCTAGGGATTTATTTTACTAAAAAAGCCTCTAATTCTGTTGAAGATTTTTTTATTGGTGGACGTTCAATGCCTTGGTGGCTTTTAGGCGTTTCTATGGCCGCCACCAATTTCTCAATTGATACGCCAATTGCAGTCACAAAGTTTGTAGCCTCAGAAGGGATCGGCGGTGTATGGTTTATGTGGTCGAGCGCTATCTCGGCAATTATGGTGACCTTTTTCTTTTCTAAACTCTGGCGCCGTTCAGGCGTTATTACCGATGCTCAAATCATAGAAGAACGATATTCAGGTCAAAGCGCCAAAGCTTTACGTTTATTTAAAGGTATCTATTTTGGCGTGATTTTTAATGTGTTTATTATGGGTTGGGTGTTTTTGTCGCTATCGAAAGTAATGGCGGGAATTACCACTATCGA
>NVTT01000052.1 GCA_002401655.1 Gammaproteobacteria bacterium
AACAGTTCGTCAAAACGGCATCAAGGTATAATAGGAGACCATCATGAGAGAAAAAATTAAATTAGTATCATCAGCTGGTACCGGTCACTTTTATACGACTGATAAGAACAAGCGTGCTACACCTAACWAGCTTGAGTTCAAAAAATATGACCCTGTTGTACGTAAGCACGTAATGTATAAAGAAGCTAAAATTAAGTAACTGTTTTCAGCCAAGCTTAATTTAGTAGCCTGAAAAGGCAACAAGCCTCTAAAAGCCCAGCTAGTCTGGGCTTTGCTGTTTCTAGGATAAAGGGAAAAGATTAAAGGTTAAAAAATAAGAGTCGAATGTTAAGTTTGACACCYCGAACAAAACACCGTACTTCGTTGACCAATGRTRATTTGTTTCAGTTTTYTATTACAACTRACRCATGGTTCGTCTTTTCTTCCATACACYTKTAGAGTTTGYTGAAAGTAYCCAGGYTTRCCATCTGCRCCAGTAAAATCCTTTAAACTACTTCCACCAGCCTTTATCGCTTCATTGAGSACKGTTCTAATATTTTGRGTCAGYRCRAGGTATCGTTTCTTAGAAACTTTRCTAGCAGGGCGGTTGGGGTGAATCCCGCTATTAAACAAAGCTTCCTGAGCATAAATGTTACCCACACCTACAACAATCTGCCCATTCATAATAAACGCTTTGACCGGCATATTACGCTTTCTTGATTTTTGGAAAAGGAATTCATTATCAAAATCATCTGATAAAGGTTCTACTCCCAGATTTGCCAATAGACGATGTTCGTCTCCCTCTCTATTAACAACAACACAGCCAAAGCGTCTTGGATCATTGTAACGAATCGATTTTCCATTGCTTAAAACAATATCAACATGATCATGCTTACCGACTTCCTCATTGGTGATGATTCTTAGACTCCCAGACATTCCCAAATGAATTAAAATATTGCCTTTATCGGTTTTGAGCTCTAAATATTTACCACGTCGAGTGCAAGCAAAAATCTTTCTACCTTTTAATAAATTAAGTGCTTTTTGATCGACTGGCCACCTAAGCTTGTTATTACGAACGATCACTTTCTCAATCTTATAACCTATCGCATGAGGCGAGATCCCACGTTTAGTCGTTTCAACCTCAGGTAGTTCAGGCATTTTCTCTAACTCTATTAGATTTATCTACTACAACAATATTTTCTTGGTTTTCAATGAATAAGAAAGAAATAGGATCGCCAGAAGACAGAAACTTACCCAATAGCATAAAGATTAAAATAAAGCCTGATATTACTAAAATAATAATGTTGAGCATTAGACGTTGTTGGTCATCTTTTTTCATGTCTTTGCATTCCTGCGTCTTTCTTTTATTCCTTGATAAATAAAAAATATTAAAAGAGAAAAAGGAAAAACAAAAGAGAAAAACCAATTTAGCATAAAGTGAGTGATGGGGGAAATTCGAATATAGTTATCTTGATACTGGCCTTCTATACTTTGGTTTTGAAGTTGCCCATCGGCATTATAGGATTGATAGGATAGCAACCAGTTGATCATATTGATCCCTAGCTGTAAATTCGCATAATTATTAATCGCCGTATCCGATATAAAGCTTGTATCGCCAATCACCAAAACTCTTTGTTTAGTATGAGAGTTTACTGTGCTTTGTGGGCTAAATTTTCTTTCAAGCGCAATTAATAGTGAATGAGGTTTTCGCTTTTCTACCGGTGGATCAAAGACAAAACTATTAGTAGTAGAATTAGACTTTTTTGAGGCTACTATTTCATTCCACACTTGCTGATGGCTAGCTAATATCGTTTCACTTTTCCACAACGCTTCTGTTCCTTTTTGTTTTATTGTTGGATCAATAACATTGAGACCAATACTCCAAGGAAAAGCGAGCAAACTATTAATACCTTGATTAACACTATGTTGACTAAACTCATTAACGATCAATATTGCAGGATGTGGCGTACCGCTAGAAAAACCTTGTTCATCTATCAAGGTTCCTTGTTGAGCACTAACACCTAAATAATCGCTTAACGCTTTAGGCATTTTATCATTTGCCTCTCGCATCATTAGTAAATTTCCGCCACGTTGAAGATATTGCATTAACGATTCAACTTCGTCGGCTAGCCATTCTTGTCTTGAGTCTGCTATGACAACCAGCTTAGTATTATTACTGATGAATTTTTGTTTTCTTAAATTTTGTTCTACAACAGGAAAACCCAGAGCCTTCAATTGCGCATAAAACTTAGAAAAAGATCGCCCGCTCTTAGAAAAAATAGACACTTCATCATGCCCTTGAATAAAAGTGATCCACTGCGCGCTTTTTGATTCTATATGATCGATTAATTTAGCAATAGAAAGTTGTGCCGAGCTAGCAAAAGGATATCCAATCGTTTGTTGTTTATTTCCAATTTTAATACTAACAAACTCTTGTATCTGTCCATTTCGTTCTTTACTAACATCCATAAAAGCCTGTCGGTTAGAAAATTTAATAGATATATCGTGCTTGAACACTTTTAATCGATTAACTGCCTTTATGATTTCATCTTTGCTTTCTTCACTATCGACTACGGCGGTAATTTCCACAGGACTTAACGTGTTTTTTAGTTGGTTTTGGTAGTACTCGGATAATTGGTTGTTAGTGGTAATTGAAGTGTTGATATTATGATCGGGCATTATCATTGCTATCAGCTTTAATGATATTACAACTATAGCAAAGCCGATAAGCAGTGATTTTGTCGGAGATTGTTTCTTCCTATTACGAATATTATCTATTGCATTGAACATCATATAAATCGCAAATAATAACCATACAATTAAATGTAAAATTTCTTGTAATGACACACTACCTTCTCTAACGCTAAGAAAGAGTTTATTAAATATAGTTAGAAAGTAAAAATCTTCATAACCTATAAAAATTTGATCTAAACTAACCAATAGAACAATAGCAACAAACGAAATCAATATTGAAAAAATAACACTTTTACTATTTAAACTAATGGTCAAACTAGCGAATGTGTAAAGTAAAATACCAAACAATAGAAAGCTGCTAGTGGTAAAAAATAGCAGAAGATCTAAATCGCTATTAAATACAATAAATAAATAGATGATTAAAAAATAGTAAAATGGAATAAGAATAAATTTTAAATTAAGTTTTGTAATTAAAACAAAAAATTGAAACTTGCTAAGGCTCATCTGTTGAAGAATGTTTTGCTGTCCTTTACTGAAAAAATAGGGCATTAACTGAGAAGCTGTAATGATCCCAATGATTAAACTAAGCAGTAGGGTCACACCACTTAATGGTTTAATTATTTCATTAAAAACGGATAGTTTGTCGACACTCTGAGCTTGAAGGTATAAAAAATTACTGTAAGAAAGAGAAGTAAATATCCCGATAGCCAATAGGCAAAATATTACAGCCAGTTGAATGCTTGGTTTTGTGCAAAACTGTTTGAATAATATTTTATCGATTATCACATTATTTTGGTTGTCTGATGGCTCGCTCATATTAACGAATGATCCATATTAAAGTTCGCCAGCTTGATCTATTGCCAGATCAGATGGTTGCCATTCATTACTCGCCAACAATCTAAACAAGGGCATTAAAGCTTCTTTTTCTGGCAAACAAAATTCGAAGCTAGAGTGGTTTTCTTTAACAAATTCATCAATGATATCAGAGCCGGTTATTTTATATAAATTACTTCCTAGATATTCATATTCAATATCGGAGCGACTTAGAATCTTTGATATTTTTTCTTTATTTTCAAAACTAAATAGTAAATAGTTTTTTTGCGATTTTTCCTGGTAAAAATACGCAATCTTTGACTGATGGATAAGCAATATATCATCTGCAACGGTTAGCGCATGATTAACATTATGGGTAGAAAATAAACAAAGTGAAAAATCTATTAATTCTTTAATATTGTTGTTAAATCGCTCCTGCTCAATTGGATCTAAACTTTGACAGGGTTCATCAAAAAATAAAAATTGTGGATTGTTGATAAATACTTGGGCAATTGCCATTTTTTGCATATTACCCTTAGAAAGGCTTTGTAAGGATTGATGCAACAGTTTTTCTAATGACCAGTCGCTTATAATTTGTTGAACAATTTTATTATATTCAGCCGATGAAACTTGTTTAAAACCAGCGCACAAATGTAGATATTCGCCAGCGGATAGATGTCCCATGGATAACATGGTATCTGCTTGGTAACCCATTAATTTCTTAAATTTTAGCTCGTCAGGCTTTAGGCTGAGAGGATGATCATTCTTTATTGAATTATTAGTTTGATAGAGAAGCTCAAGATCCAAATTATTGCTTTCACCAATTAAATTTCTAATAAAAGTGGATTTTCCTGCACCGTTTAATCCAAGCAAAGCGACTTTTTTTTGCTGTTTGATGGTTAAACGGGTGTTAAGATTGCTATTTGTAATGGTAAGGCTTGCTTGATCCAACAAAGTATTAGAATTATCTGTTTTCGAAGTGTTGGAATTAGTGGCTTGAGAAGGATTAGATAAGGGCATATTCAATTTGATTGCAATTTAATTGATGGTGTAAGGTTCTAACTCTGTTTTTACGATGTGATGCCCTTGCAATAACACTCTTCCTGTATAACGATTTTCACCAGTTGAAGTAAACTCAAAATGATATTCACGAATGAGCTTCCAGCGATTATGACTATTTTTCATAAAACTAAAGCGGTGCATCACGACGCTATGGTCTAAAAATTGAACACCGGATTCTTTACAACATTTAATACTAGCGTTGAGAGCGAACTGTTTAAGTTTTTGGGTATTGGACCAGTACCATGCAATGGCGACCAAGCCTAATAGAGTGATGACTTTTGACATAGTGTTAACCTTATGACAAATCAATACTGTTTTTTATCCAAAAAAGACAAAGGCGACATTAAGTCGCCTTTGTCGGAATAAAAATTAGATTAGACCTCTTACTGTTTAACCATTTTGGTAACGGTTACCTGAGACACTCCAGCCTGCTTAGCAGCATCGACAACACCAACTAAAATTCCAGTGTAAGCAGCTTCTGCAACCTGAACCACAACAGATGCTTTTGGCTTTTTGGATAATGCAGCAGAAACACGAGCTTCTACTTGTGCTACATCGATTAAAGCACCATTTAATGAGACATCGCCGGTATCATTAATTCTAATAAGGATTGGTGAAGTTGGATTAGGTGGTGCTTCAGACTCGTTATTATTAGGGCGAGTAATATCAATACCAGATTCTTTGATAAAAGATGTCGTTACGATGAAGAAAATTAGCATGATAAAAACAATGTCTAGCATTGGTGTCATGTCGACTTCTGTTTCGTCTTCCATACTACGTCTGTGTTTGCGCATATTTGATCCTATTTATTGGCTAATTTGTTTATTGGCTAATTTACCAACGTGTCTTATTATAAATTATGTATTAGCTTGGCTGTCTCTTCATAACTTATCTCTTTATAAGCTTTGGTTAAGCCTTCGATTCTTGATTAATATTCATTAATTAGTATCGTTTTTTGAGGTTATTTACCTCAGTAGAACTATCACTTTTCTAGCGATTCAGCCTAACTATAACCATAGCTACGCTATATGTCTATAGTTCTATTAGTGGAAAGCTTGTAACAGACCCATTACGAGAGTATTTATGACTGACTAAGGCTACGATATTTAACCTTTAAAAGACTTTCCTGTTAAATTTTCGTACTTTACTACAAGTGATTCGTGGGACTCAACATTGCCTTCATCGTGTGGAATGCACTCAACGGGGCAAACTATTTGACACTGAGGTTCATCATAATGACCAACACATTCCGTACATTTATCTAGGTTAATTTCATAGATTTCTTCACCTTGAGTAATTGCCTCATTTGGGCACTCAGGCTCACAAACATCGCAATTRATACATTCATCTGTAATTATTAAAGACACAATTTAAACCAAATTTATCATTATATAGTCTATGTTTTATATACAGCTATTGTACAATATCGTTTAGTTCGATACTTATAACTAATTGCATTTTTGTGCAAAAGAACAAGTGATTTTATAATGAATATTCAGCAAATAAGACAAGCAAGCCTAATTACTGCAATTAAAACCCCCTTCACCGAGGCGGGTAAAATTGATTTGCCCATTTTTGATAAGCTGGTAGAAAAACAGATAGAGGCAGGTGTGCAAGGTTTAGTGATAGCTGGAACTACGGGAGAAGGGCATTTATTGAATTGGGAAGAGCATTTAATGCTAATTGCCCATACAGCAGGTAGTTTTSGTGATAAGTTAGTGGTGATTGGTAATACGGGTAGTAATAACACTAGGGAAGCCATTCGGGCGACGGAATATGGGTTTGCATCGGGCATGCACGCAGCATTACAAATTAACCCATACTACGGAAAGACCAGCCCTAAAGGCGTAGAAGCTCATTTAAGAAAAGGACTCGATATTGGCCCTGTCTTTATTTACAACGTTGAAGGTCGAACTGGCCAAGATATCCCTAACGAAATTATTGAGTCAATCGCGACCCACCCTAATTTTATTGGGGTGAAAGAGTGTGGTGGAAATCATCGGATTGCCCATTATGAAAAACAGGGTATTCCTTGTTGGTCTGGTAATGACGACGAAGCTTTTGATGGCCGACATCAACATAAAAGCCATGGTGTTATTTCTGTGACTGCTAATTTGTTACCGGGACTAATGAAACGTTTGATGGATTCGGCAGACGAGTCGGCGCTTAATCAGCAGTTGCAGCCGATGTTTGATTGGTTGTTTTGTGAACCAAACCCAATAGCAATCAATACCGCGTTAGGAATGACTGGGGCGATTAAGCCTGTATTTCGATTACCCTATATGCCACTAGATCTGAAAAAGAGAGAAATTGGATTAGCGTTATTAAAAGCGTTAAATTCGAGTGAATACGT
This sequence comes from Gammaproteobacteria bacterium, assembly GCA_002401655.1. Lineage (GTDB taxonomy): Bacteria > Pseudomonadota > Gammaproteobacteria > Enterobacterales > Kangiellaceae. The sequence goes on from NVTT01000052.1 coordinate 6,902, forward strand.
CGGTGACAGTCTTTCTTTAATGGCTGATGATGAATTTAAAGTGGTTGTTTAGTCGGTAATCAATTTATCATTATTCAGCCAAATGCCGATCTTTTAATTTAACGTAATTATTAGCCGAATATTGGAAGAACCTTATTTCTTCTTCCGTTAGCGGTCTTATTTTTCGTGCAGGTGAACCGACCCACAAAAATCCGCCTTCTAATTTTCGTCCCGGCGGAACCAAGCTATTTGCACCTAATATCACATTAGAATGAATAATGGCATCATCCATTATCACCGCACCCATTCCGATTAAGCAATTACTCTCAATGATACAGCCGTGGATCATCGCTTTATGACCAATGGTGACATTATCGCCAATGACTAGTTTATGTCCTTCAGGATTATAAGGTCCCGCATGGGTCACGTGCAAAACGCACCCATCTTGAACACTAGTTTTAGAGCCAATACTAATCGAATGAACATCACCTCGAATGGTTGTCATAGGCCAAACAGAACTATCATCACCGATTGTGACCTGACCCAAGACAAGTGCGCTTGGGTCGATAAAGACTCTGTTACCTAATTGCGGAGAATGATTTTCGAATGATCTTACACTCATAAACTTGGGTCTCTTATCTTAAACAATTTAACCAAAAATTAGCGTTACACTATTAACTTCCACCGGCAAAACCTTGTTGACGCCAAGCCTCATAGCTAATGATTGCAACAGCATTTGACAGGTTCAGGCTACGATTATTCGCCATCATGGGTAAACGAATTCTTAGTTCTTCAGGAACACTTTGCATTGCTTCATCGGACAAACCATGAGTTTCAGCACCAAAAAGCAACACATCACCGGGCTGATAAGCTATTTCACAATGGTTTCTTGTACCTTTGGTGGTACAGGCGATGATTCGATGTTCTTTCATTGCCAATGCAAAGGTAGGGTAATCTTTATAACGAGTGGTATTTTCTACATCGCGGTAATCTAAACCCGCTCGCCTCACTTTTTTCTCATCAAGATCGAATCCCATCGGTTCTATCAGATGAAGTTTACAACCATTGTTAGAAGCCAACCTCATGATATTTCCAGTATTCGGAGCTATTTGGGGTTCGAAAAGTGCTATATGAAACATAGTGACCAATAGGGTATTCGGTAAAGTTGTGAAAGTGTACTTTGTGCTATGTTAGCGGTCAATAGAGATGAAATTAGACTTGAGAATAAGATTTAGGATTTTTATAAGGTGCCGTCACTAATTTTTCGTTTACCAAAAATTGAAGTCTAAACTTATCAAATCGTGTTGCGATTATCTATTGATAAGCCTAGGCATCAATTAATTTTTTAAAAAACTAGCTAAATACCGTCTCTTTCACGCCGGCCAACTTATGAACAAGTTGGTTATCAATTAATTTCGAGGGTGTAAAAGCCCCCCCTTTGACATCATTTGAGAGTAAAAATTGAGCCACTTCTACCGCGCCAAGATAAGTGAGTTCATATCCATTACAAGTTTCTAGTTTAGCAGTAATTTTATCGCCTTTCGCATTTGTAACTTGTCCCCAAACATAAGTGTTTAATTTAGCACGTTGTTCTTTATTAGGGCCTTTTGAGTTTGCTGCAATTTTCTTTTTCATTTGATTTTGAACAAAATTTAATTTTAATATCCATCTAAACATATTCATGCGCTTCATGTTTTTTGAGGCTCTTGGAGACATGGGAATAAAAACTTCAATATTCGGTATGCCTGTAGAGTGGTAAGCCGTTGAAACATCACCCCATGGAATGGTGATCGCATTTTTAGGACCGTTGCCAAAATCAATGGTTTCGCACTTATAAGCCATCGGCACTCGAATGATGTTGCCATCTTTACGAATTCTTCCGCCTTCACCCAACCCTTCAACAGAGGTTTTTGCGGTGCCTGGGCTAAAACCACTAGCTGTATCAAAGCCAAGTTGTAAATGAGTGGCGTCTGGCATTTTGTCTTTTAATTGGCTGGCTAAACAATCGGTTGGGATCACATCAAAACCAACGCCGGGGCATAAAACAACTCCCGCTTCTTGGGCAAGCGCGTCTTTATCTTGCGCCATTTCAAATACTGCGATCTCTCCAGTGATATCTGTGTAATGAGTCTTAGTGGCAATACAGGCATCCATCATAGGCTCGGCGGTGGCAGAAAAAGGACCAGCGCAATGGATAACGGTATCAATATCTTTTAAGGCATTCTCAATATTTAGAGCAAAATCTAAACCGAACACTCGACTTTCTAAATCCAGTTTTTTCGCTAAAGATTCGATGGCGTCTTTATTTCTTCCCGCTAAAATAGGCTTTATTCCGCGCTCGATAGCAAATTCTGCAATGAGTTCACCTGTGTAACCGTTTGCGCCATAGATCATTAGTGTTTTCATGTTTTTCTCTCGTTTTATTAACGTTGTTTTTTCTTGCTGGCAATTATTTGAGGAACCTTTTTGATCATGCCTTTCATAAACATTTTAGGGAAAAAGCGTTTAAAGCGATAAGCCTTTCTTGCATAGTCATGGCTTATTACCATAAAAGTGTCCTTTTCTATCCCATTTATTACATCCATTGCAACATCATCTGCAGTGATTTTTGAATTTTCCATCCACTTTTGCACTAATGGTTTTAATCCCTGCTCAGAAGGAGACATGGAATCTAATAAATTTGTTTTGAAAAATGCAGGGCAAATCACCGAAACACCTATATTTCTATAAGCTAACTCTGATCGTAAGGTATCACTCAAAGCAACAACGCCCGCTTTGCTCACGTTATAAGATAACATAGACGGCGCCAACATAATTCCTGCGGCTGAAGCCGTATTGACCACATGACCTGGACCGTCTTGCTCCATTAAAGGTAACCAATAATTACAGCCTCGATATACGCTGGTCAAATTAAGGTTAATCGCTCTATGCCATTGCTCAGGTGGGCAATCAACCATCATTCCGGTTGTCGCTATACCCGCATTGTTGACGATAATATCCAAACCATCCCAACGACTTTTTAAATCTTTAGCAATTGAAATAAAATGCTCATCTTCGCCAATATTACAATAGAGAGCGATTGCTTCTGCACCTAATTTATTAGCATCTTCTGCAACTTGTTTAGCGCCATCAATATTGATATCCACAACTGCTATCTTCCAACCGAGCTTGGCAAATTTCATCACGATTGCTTTACCTAAGCCACTTGCACCACCGGTGATCAAAACTCGCTTTTTTGTAAATCTTGCTAACATTCAACTGCCCTTAATCTATAAATGAGTTAATCGACATATCATACACGAATCATATGCGAAACAACACAAAAAGCGAACGCTCGTTCGTTATTGACTTTTGATTGCTTGATACGTTAAGCTCAATACATCGCATAAACATTAACGATTAAATCACAATAATGCAGCATATTTATCTTATTAGACACGGTCAAGCAAGCTTTGGTGCGGAAAACTATGACAAACTTTCCCATCTCGGAAAGCGGCAGGCGGGTGTCATTGGAAATTATTTCGCTCAACAAAATATAGCGATTGAGCGGATTATTCACGGGAAAATGTCTCGCCAGCAAGAAACCGCAGAGATCATCGCAGAAAAGGCAGGATTTAAGAAAAGTTTAATTCTCCATGAAGGCGCCAATGAGTTCGATAGTGAGAATTTAATAAAATATTATTTGCCTTTACTTGCTAAGCAGTCAGAAGAATTAGACAAGATTATGCAAAGTGGTGAACACTGGTGGGCGACCGGTGAAAATTTTGAATTGTTTTTTCGCGCCTTAGTAACACTGTGGCAACAGGATAGCCATTGCCCTTTTGAATCTTGGTTGGATTTTAAAGATCGATGTATTGATTGCCTTACCGATATAGCACAAATGAATGAGACAGGTAAAAAGGAAAAAGGCATCACTTTATTGGCTACTTCTGGAGGATTAATTTCAGTGACTATGCAGTCAATTTTAAGTTCTAATAAGAGTCCTTTTAACGATCAAGCCTTTATGGATATGAATCTGACTATCAATAATACCAGTATTAGTGAAGTGGTATGGCAAGCGAATCGCTCGGTTGACTCTATTAATTCGGTTGATGATTCTATTAACTCAGCTGATGACTCTAATAACTCAGCTGATGACTCTAATAACAAGCCCATATTGAAAAACCGTAACCGACTATTAAGCTTTAACAATATTACACCGTTACAATTAGCTCAAAAACCCGAATTAATTACTCGAAAGTAAGGATAAAATTATGAATTTTGAAATTGAAGATTGGTTAAAAAATCAATTAGAAGAAATACAGAACTTTGTTGATGAGGAGTTAATCCCCATCGAATTGGAAATTCTTCACAGTGATTTCTTTGAAGTAGAACCTCGTTTAAAGGCACTGAGAGAAAAAGTGAAAGCGAAAGGCTTGTGGGCGCCACATGTTTCCGCGTCTATTGGTGGCTGCGGTAAAAGCCTAATGCAGTTAGGTTTAATATCTGAAGTGCTAGGGCAAACGATGATTGGTCACTACGTATTTGGTTGCCAAGCTCCCGATGCAGGCAATACTGAGTTGCTACATAAATTTGGTACAGATGAGCAAAAAGAGCAGTGGATGAAGCCTTTAGTCAATGGCGATATTAGAAGTTGTTTTGGCATGACTGAACCTGCAACTGCTGGATCGAATCCTACTCTTTTAGAAGCATCTGCCGTGCTAGATGGCGATGAGTGGGTTATCAACGGTCGAAAATGGTTTACCTCATCGGCTGACGGCGCTCAATTTTGTATTGCGATGGTGGTGACAGATCCTGATGAATCAAAGCATAAAAAAGCGAGTATGATAATTGTTCCAACGGATAATCCGGGTTACAAATTTATTCGTAATATTTCAATTATGGGTGATGTTGGTTCCGGTTATTTTTCCCACGCTGAAGTTGAATTTGTTAATTGCAGAGTGCCAAAATCAAATATTATTGGCACTGTCGGCAGTGGTTTTGCCCTCGCTCAAGAACGCTTAGGGCCTGGTAGAATTCACCACTGTATGCGATGGCTCGGGATTTGTAGACGTTCTCTAAATGAAATGATTAGTTATACTAAAACGAGAATGATCACTTCAAATAAGTCTTTATCCGATTTACAAGCGATTCAAAATTGGATTGCCGAATCAGCCGTCGAAATTGAAGCAGCGCGAGTGCTTGTTTTACAGACCGCTTGGACAATCGAAAATGTTGGGTTTGAGGCGGCGAGAAACCATGTATCAATGATTAAATATCATGTCGCTAATGTGATGCAAAGAGTCGTCGATAAAGCATTACAAAGTCATGGCGGTTTAGGCATGACCGATGATATTATTTTAGCGCATTTTTATCGCCACGAGAGAGCCGCACGAATATATGACGGTCCTGATGAAGTACATAAAATGGTTGTTGCTAGAAACTTACTAAAATAGGATACTTACTCCAGTAATTAAATGTTAAAAGTAATTTGGGTTGGATTCTAAATAATGGAAACTCTATGACGGAAATATTATGACAGTCTGGAATGGCGAAAATAATTTCGCCCTTTTTAAAAAGAGCGTACCGATTGGTAGCCAAGCTATTTGGTCGGCTTTTTATCACTTGCACAAAGAGAAAGTACAAGTACAAAAAGAAAATGTGGCGATTGAAAAGCTTCAAATTATAATTAAAGCGACGTTTAAATTATCAAATCAAAAAGGCTTTTCTCTGATGAGCCTTCGCGATCTTAGTCAAACAACTAATATGAGTATGGGCAGTCTATATAATTATATTGGTAGTAAAAGTCAGCTAGCAGAAATGATTCATCAATTTTTGCCTCATATTTTTGATGCATGTATTGGCGAGCAACTTCGATCCAGCGATGCCCCTGATATTAAATTAGAAAAATTAATCCGTGGTCATATCTTTATTAGTGAAGCATTACAGCCTTGGTTCTTTTTTGCCTTTATGGAAACCAAGCATTTAAGCCGAAGTGTTAAAGAAATTGCAAAAAGTAATGAGATCTATTCTGAAGAATTAATGGAATGTTTTATAGCGCAAGGTATAGAGCAAAATATTTACCAATCGTGTAATTTGTTTTTAACTAGTATGATGATTAAATCATTACTTCAAAATTGGTATATCAAACATTATAAGTACAAAGCTTCTGATGTTAGTTGTGAAAATTATATAGAATACATCGAAGAAGTCATAAAAAAACAACTCATACTTAATTAAATAGACTATTTGTAAAATCCATATTTAGAGAGAATATTAGGAATGACGCGTAATGGGTGAATTTATTTTATCACAAGACTCTAGAGAGCCTGACAAACTTCCGATTGAAAACTTGGCTCATTATCTAGCGGATAAAATGCCTGTCTTTATTCAATCAAAACAACTTCATATTAAACAGTTTTCTGCTGGCGCTTCCAATTTAACTTATCAATTAACCAGTGGCGAGCAATCCGTTATTTTAAGAAGACCACCCAGTGGCACTAAAGCCGCATCTGCCCATGATATGGTCAGAGAATATAACGTCATAAAAAGTGTTGGCGCATTTTATAACCTATCACCTAAACCATTACTTTTGTGTGAAGACGAGAATGTCATTGGTGAAAAGTTCTTTATCATGGAACAAATTATTGGGCTAGGTATTGATAAAAATTTGCCCGTAGAAATGAGTAAAAAACAACAATTAAAACTATGCGAGAACTTTGTCATTGGGCTCTCTCAGTTACATAGCATTGATATTAGTTCAAAAGAACTGTCCCAATTAGGCAAGCCGGAAGGCTATGTTGAAAGACAGTTAGAAGGCTGGCAAAAACGATTTATCAAAGCAAAAACCGATGATGTTGGTTCTAGTGATAAGATATATCAATGGTTGTCGATCCACTTGCCGAAAAACTCAGGCTATCAATCGTTAGTTCACAATGACTACAAATTCGATAATTTAATATTAGATCCCGATAAGCCAGAAAATATAAAAGGTGTTTTAGATTGGGAAATGACCACACTGGGTGATCCATTATTAGACTTGGGTTGCACTCTCGCCTACTGGGTTAATGCAGATGATGATGCAGGTATGCAAGCCATTCGTATGATGCCAACCCACCTTGATGGAATGATGACTCGACAGCAAGTATTTGAATCCTATTGTTCTATTAGAAAGATTAAAAGTTTTGACTTGGCGCCGTATTATGTATTTGGTTTATTTCGTTTAGCGGTTATCGCTCAGCAAATTTACTATCGTTTTTATCATGGGCAAACCGATAATCCGAAATTCAAAAATTTTGGTCAATTAGTTAATATTTTATTAAACAAAGCAGAACAAGAAATAGCATAAGGCAGGCATTTCAAAATAATTTAATAGCAGAAGGAAAGCATTATGAATGAAGCACTATTTAATTTGGATGGGAAAGTAGCATTAGTGACAGGAGCAAGCCGAGGAATTGGCGAAGCAGTAGCCCGTCTTTTTGCAAAGCAAGGCGCCAAGGTTGTTATCGCCAGTAGAAATCAAGACGCATTGGATGAGCTCGCAAAAAGAATTAATAGCGATAATGGAAACGATAATGTGATCGGCATGGCGTGTCATATTGGAAATTCAGAATCGGTCACAGAATTACTCGATAAAGTGATGAAAAAATTTAGCAAAATTGATGTGTTAGTTAACAATGCCGCTACCAATCCATTTTTTGGCGAGTTACTTGATACGCCTGAGTCGATGATTGATAAAACCATTGACGTTAACATCAAAGGTTATTTACAAATGAGCCAATTAGTCGGCAAGGTAATGAAAGCAAATGGTGGCGGAAGTATTATTAATACGGCATCAGTAAATGGTGTGAGTGCCGGGCCAATGCAAGGAATTTATTCAATGACTAAAGCGACGGTTATCTCGATGACTGGCGCAATGGCTAAAGAAGTTGCTAGATATAATATTAGAGTAAACGCCGTTTTACCAGGATTAACCGATACAAAATTTGCATCGGCATTAACTAAAAATGACAAAATGCTTAACTCAATTTTACCATTAATTCCCATGGCAAGAATGGCTCAACCAGAAGAAATTGCCCCGGCGTTTTTATTCTTAGCGTCTGATGCTTCTTCTTATATTACGGGAATTAATTTACCAGTTGATGGCGGGTTATTAGCTTAAACTCCAACTTATCATTCAATGGGTAAATAAATATCTGTCACCATTTCGTTTTCAGTGACATTAGGAAAAAAACTTACGCGGTGAAAAAATAAAGGAAAGTCCCTTATTTTTTCATCGCTTAGCTCTAACCAGTTTGAGTACAAAAACTCAATTGCAGCACCAAGCTGAGTATCTGCACCGATTACTCTCAATAATGCACAACGTCCGTGAGGAATTGTTCTATTAATGATTCCAGTGCTTCCCTCCTCAATTTCTGATTCGATACTACAGGCTATATCAAATCGATAATCATCGGGGGCAGTTGTTTGTGGATCATCATAAACAAAATTAAACGTCCTACTTTTTGATGGTGGTAATTTATTATCCTTTCGCCATGAAATAAATTTTTGGATGCTGCTTCCAAGTAATGCGGGACTTCCTTTGTGCTCAAGAACGGCAACTTTGGTTTTATTAAATTCGACTATATTAACATCCGACATTCGAAATTCAGTTTGCATAGACTTTTTCCTTAATTGATTTAACTGATTAAAACTAGTTTCCCAAGAGCTATCAAGCGGTTTTTTTTGAAACTCACGAGGAGATAAGTTGAATTGTTCTTTAAATGCTCGTGAAAAAGATTCAGACGATTCAAAGCCTGCTTCAAAAGCAATATCAATAATCTTAATGTTATGGCGAAAAGCCAATTGATAGGTGGCGCGTTTAAATCGTAATGCTTTCACTAATGAGAATATAGAAATACCATAATAAGCATTGAACTGGCGTTGCAAGTGGTACTTAGAAAAACCGAATTGAACGGCTAAATTATTTAAAGAGAGATCACCATCAAGATTCATTTCTATATAAGAATATAAAGCTTTTAACTTGGGTTGATCAGTCTCGTTATTCAATAGACTCCCTTTCATATTAATAATTACGTTTTCATTAGTTTTGTTTATTCTATAAAAGATATGATACCCTTTATAAAAAATAAAACATGATATTTGTTGTTAATTTATCCAATTTTAGAAATGGACTATTATCTGTGAAAAAGATTATCATTATCGGCAATTCAGGTTCTGGAAAATCCACATTGGCTAATCAGTTATCGAGTAAATACTCGCTGGTGCAGTTAGATCTAGATTCTTTAGCTTGGCAAAATACAATTCCTCCACAGCGTAAAGAATTAGCTGAAAGTTCAAAAGATATTCGTCTATTCACCGATGCTAATAAAAATTGGGTCATCGAAGGATGTTATGCCGATCTAATCTCTTTGGTTGTATCAACAGCTACACAATTAATTTTTGTTAATCCAAGTATTGAGGTTTGTATTAATAACTGTAAGAGTCGTCCGTGGGAGCCTCATAAATATAGTAGTAAAGCAGAGCAAGATAACAATCTTCAAATGTTAATCAAATGGGTAAAGCAATATAGTGAAAGAGACGATGAATTCTCCCTAACTGCCCATCAAAATTTATTTGATCGTTTTGATGGCGATAAGATTGAATATMAATCAAATGAGAGGTCTGAGTCTTAAGGTTTGTTATCTAGAATCTAGAATCTGAATAAAACTGACTCCGTAGTAAAAATTACCAAGTATCAATACAAGGTCTCTTTTTCCCTTTTCTTGGGCTAGCCGGTAATGTTGCTTTTAAACCTCTTACGATCCATTCACGGCTCAACGCAGGATCAATCACCGCATCTATTTCCATATAACTGGCTACATTGATGGCTTTACCTTGCTCATAGGCTTTGCTAACTAACTCATCGAATAGTTGCTTTTGTTCCTGAGGATCTTTGATTGCTTTTAATTGTTTAGCGTAAGCTAACTTAATTGCCCCTTCAATTCCCATTGCGCCAAACTCTCCGCTTGGCCATGCTGCGGTAAATACAGAAGAGTGAAAACTACCCGCTGACATTGCCTGTGCGCCAAGTCCATAGCCTTTTCTTAATACCAAAGTAAAAAATGGAATGGTTAAACTAGAGGCCATTACAAAAATTCTAGAAATATGTCTAACCGTTGCTTGTTTTTCCGCTTCCGGGCCCACCATAAATCCAGGTGTATCGCAGAGAGAAATCATAGGAATATCAAAGCCATCACATAGTTGCATAAAGCGAGAAATTTTATCGCCAGCACTTGCTTCAATGGCACCACCTAAATGATCGGGGTTATTAGCAATTAAGCCAAAGGCTTTACCTTCAATTCTAATCAGTGCGGTAATTAATCCAAGTGAATAATCTTTTCGTAATTCTAAAACAGAATCTGAATCGGCAAAAATTTCAATTAGTTTTCGAATATCATAAATTTGTTTTCTATTTTTGGGGATGCTGTTTCTTAGTTTTTCTTGCTCTTCAGATTTCCAATCTTTTAAATCTCCTTGAAAATAGGAAAGATATTTTTTACATATCTCAATCGCCTCTTTTTCATCTTTTGCTAAAATATCAATCACACCATTGGGACTTTGTGTTGATACAGGGCCCACTTCTTCTGCCGTATAAGATCCTAGCCCTCCTCCTTCAATCATAGCAGGACCAGCCATGCCAATGGTTGAATTTTGCGTTGCTATAATGACATTACAAACACCCAGTAATGCTGCATTACCCGCAAAACATCTACCAGCAACAATGCCAACGGTTGGTACTAACCCTGATAATGCCGCGAGTCCAACAAAGGTATGGCAATCAAGTCCGGTTACACCATTAAAATCTGTGTCAGAAGGTCTGCCACCACCACCTTCTGCAAATAACACAACTGGAATTTCTTGTTCTTTTGCAAGTAATAACATGCGATCCATTTTTTTATGGTTCATGATCCCTTGGGTACCAGCAAACACACTGTAGTCATAAGCCATAACTAGGCAACGGCTTTTATCATCAGAAAAAATTTGATTGTTAATTGACCCAGTACCGACGACTAATCCATCTGCTGGACTTTTTTCAATCAGTTCATCTTCATTAAATCGACGACGTTGCCCTGCTAATAACAAAGCTCCGTATTCATTAAAACTATTTTTATCAAGAAGATTAGCGATGTTTTCTCTTGCGGTACTCATACCTTTTGCATGACGTTTTTTTACTGCGTAAGTTCGAGATACATCCAAAGTACGTTGATGTCTTTTTATAACCTCATCTAAATCTGCCCGAATATTTTCTATTCCACTATTAACCGTGTCATCATCTCTTTTTGTTTCAATTTTACGATTTTCGAGATCTTGCAACTCTAATTCGCACAATGACTGATTTTGTTCAATCACATTTCCTGATTCAACTAAAATGCTTTTAATTTCACCATGAAATTTAGACTTGATTGGATATTGCATTTTCATAGATTCAATCATTAATAAAACATCATTTTTATTAACTTGATCTCCCACTTTTACACAAATATCAGTAATCACACCCGCACATGGAGACTGGATTATTTTTTGGCTATTTTTCATTAGATATTCTCTTTCGAACGCTTGTCCAGCAATTAACTAACTGTCTCAATATAAGTGGAAGCTTTCATACGGTGATAAGTCACATTTGAATAAGCAATTTGGATAGGCTCAGGATCAACTATTTCAATCGGAATTTTAAATTCCATAGCWGTTTCTAAAGCCATTTGAGTAATRTTRACRCTAAAAGATGTRCCYATAAAKATKATKCKATCRGCTYTTYGCATTCTTTCYTGYGCTTCACTKATTCGATAWAGCTCRGTGTAATACTCATCAAATAAYAARACAAAAGGTTTATAGGAAACATCTAACTCAGGTCTTTGTTTAATAGAAAAAAGAGTCAGCAATTGTTGATTGAGTTTTTTACTATCGATTTGTTTTTCATCATGCTTTTCGCCTTGGTTATCTTCAATTTCATCCCACGGGGTATCGATAATCTGAACTGGTTCTCCTTGAGTATGAAAGATCGTCATTTGATCAAGGCGACCATGAATGGCAATATAATCTTTATTGCCCGCTTTTCCATCTAAGCCATCAATATTTTGGGTGATGAGATTTTTATCCGCTAACCAATAATGAACCTCATTTGGGCCATGATTTCTGTATGTAGCAAATCGATGATAATACCAACGCAAAAACTCGGTGGGATTATTTTCGTACATATGGCGGGTTGCCATTTCCTGTGGGGTGTAATTTTCGCTACCAATAGTCCAATAACCATCGCGACCCCGAAAGGTCGGAATACCGCTCTCTGCGCTAACACCAGCACCGGTAATATAGAGAATATTTTCAGAAGGTTTATTTTTCACAAATTAATATGCCCGTGTTCTCTATTTTCAGAAATTTTGTATTCTAGCTTTTTACTCTTAAGAGGCTAACTTACCATAAATTCCTTTTGGATTATCGACCAACCAATCAGTAAAGCCTGCGCCTAACCACATAAAAAATAATGCGACCCATGCCGTGATAGACAACAATGCTCCGCCGGTTACGCCCGCACCAACTGCGCAACCTCCAGCTAACATACTGCCAAATCCCATCATGCTAGCGCCAATCAAATACCGAGATTGCCTAGTTTCTTGGGTAAATTGTTGCCACTTAAATTGTTTTGAAATGACAGAAGCTAAAAAAGAACCTAGAAATACGCCAGGCACTAACCCAACATCAAAACTAAAGGGTAAACTAGGTTGGTTGATYAATCCCATTAATGTATCAGCGGAAGGACCCGTAAAGCTGATACTTTTAATTGATATGATGCCAAAGGTGTTATCGGCATGCCAGGAGGTTAAAAACCATCCTAAAGCGACACACGAGCCAGTCAATAAAGCCGCTATTCCCTGCCATTGGTTTAATCGATACTTTTTTGCATAAACAATGCCAATGATGAGTAAAATAACGCCCAACATTAACCCTCCTTGGCTTGGTAACCAGTTTGAAAATCCTCTTTCGTGTGCTTGTAAAATCCAAAGACTAGACAGCGATTCTCTAAAGGGGGACAGTCCGCCGCGCAAAGATGCTTGGGCAACTAGGGTGATAACCAGCCCAGCAATTAAGGCTCGCATATTTCCTGTGGCAGAAAGGACTAATAATCGACTAGCACAACCTCTAGCCAAAATCATGCCTGAACCAAATAATAGCCCGCCAATAATCGCTCCGGATAATGAACCTATCGCATTAAGTTGACGGATATTACTAATATCTAAAGAGGAGGTGCTTATTAGTAACTGAGTAGCGATTAGCGCTGCAGAAAAGGTAAATAACCAAATGGCAAATGTAGATTTTGCCTTACCTCGCCAAAATTCGACACAAGCGGCTCGCAGACAAAATCTGCTTTGTTGGGCGAATATGCCAAATAATAATCCAACAAATAACCCAATGACGCCAGCAATATTTCCATCGCCCCATACATCAATTAGTTCTTCGATATTCACATCAAGTACCTTTATTGTTAACCAAATAACCTTTTGTTCCCATTATAATCCTTACAGGGGAAGAATATAAGAATTTGCTAATATAAAACGAATTTATTAAGAATAATTGCAAACCTTCTTCAACTTGGTGTCTACTAAGTTATTAACCGTTGATGACTTTACTCATAACTATTAGTAAAGCACTTAAAACATAAAGAATATTAACATTGCCCGAAATAAGCTTAACCAATGAAAACGAATTAATTATCAGAGCTCAAAATGGCTGTATTAGCTCTTTTGAGCAGTTGATAAAAAAAATCGATAAGAAAATGCTCTCACTTGCGGCAGGTTTAGCGTCGACCCATGATGAAGCAGAAGATATATATCAAGAAGCGATGTTAATTGCATATAAGGCACTACCAAAATTTAGGATGCAGAGTCAATTTAGCACTTGGTTATATCGCATAGTGGTGAATACCGCGATATCAAGTCGCCGAAAATTGCGTAACAAGATTAATTCGCTTATTTATGGTCGCGCGCAGGAAAAAAGACCAGATGAAAGCGGTAGAAATGAATATGGTGAAAATTGGGAAAGCTATGAATCCTACACTGCCGGTGAAAAAATTGAAGAACCTGATTCAGCAATGATCAATGAACAATTAAGCAAAGCCATTACCAAGGCATTGTCGGATTTAAGTGAAAGAGAACGTGTGGCGTTTGTTTTATGTCATCAGCAAGAGATTAAGATGATCGACGCCGCACAAATTATGCAATGCAGTGATGGCGCTATAAAGAATTATTTATTTAGAGCAAGGCAGAAAATGCAAGTAGCTTTACAGGATTATATTTGAAGATGAAAAAAATAGATGACAATATTCAAGRAGARCTTGAATCCAATCAACCTTTAGATAAAAAACTATCTATTGCAATGAAGCTTGGTAATAAGCCTTATATATCGGATCAACGAATCCAGGCTAACCGCTGGCAATTAAAACGAACGTTGAGAGCTGAGTCATCAAAGCAAAGCTCTTTGATCGGTCGTTTTTCTTTTACTCTAGCGACTAATAAACTACAAATCGCCGGCATGTTTTTAACTTTTACCTTTGGTTTTTTGTTGGCTTTAAATGAAAACGTTTCGGGTCAAATAGTTAATGGCGAAATTAGTCAAATTGTATATAACGAAAATACAAATGCAGTTGATGCAAGAGATCAAATTATAAATTTTGAAATTAATAAGAATCAAAATTCGACAGGTCCATATAAAGTTAAGTACACGACGCTTAGACAAACAAAATTAAATACTAACCTTGAAGATAGAAATACTATCTTGTTACTAACTTCAGCGATGGAGACCGATTTAAATGATGCCACTCGATTAGAGTTAGTGGATATATTGAAAGAACATCTTGAAAATGAGGAGGTAAGAAAAAGTTTAAGCTATAGCCTGCTAAATGATCCTAACCCTGGTGTTAGGATGATTGTTGCTGAGTCTTTAGCCAAGTTATCAAGTAGTCAATCAGTTCGCAAGACGTTAAGACAGGCCTTAGTTAAGGACACCAATCAAGGAGTTAGAATTTCAGTTTTTGAAGGTCTATTAGAAAACCTAGATGACGAAACGATTAATCTATTCAAATCTAGAAGTTCACAAGATAGCAATTATTATATTCGAACTAAAGCGAAGAGCATTGTTGACGAAATTAAACAGAAAAAAGATTTAGAAAGACGTTCGATATAAGAAAACAATTTTCATACCGATTATATTTACAACTACGAGTTAAGCATTTAAATATTTAAAATAAAGAGGAATATTATGAAACATTCAACACGAAATTTAACCCACTATTTAATTATTTTACTATTTTCAACTTTTGCACTGGTTGCCAATGGCGCTGAAGAAGTCATCAGTAAATCTTATTCAGTAAAATCTGGAGGCTCTCTTTATATCGAGAGCGACAGTGGAAGAATAGAAGTTGAAACATGGGACAAAAATAAAGTAGAAGTTAAGATAACTAAAAAATCAAGAAAAGAAAAAAGACTCAGCGAATTTAAAGTTGATATTGAACAAAGTGGTAATGATATCTCAATAGAAGGCGAAGGCGAGTGGAACAGCCGTGTTTCAGTTATCTATTATATCCGAGTACCTAACGAGTATGATTTAGATCTTAAAACAGGTGGTGGCTCTATATCGGTAAACGATATTAGTGGAAAAATTAAAATGAAAACCAGCGGTGGCGCAATTAAGGTAGGTAATGTTGCTAAAGGAAACGTTGATGTCAAAACATCTGGTGGCTCAATTACAATAGGCAATGTCAACGGTGATCTAAAAGCGGACACCTCTGGTGGAAGAATTGTGGTTGGCAAAATCACTGGAAAAAGCCAGCTAGATACATCAGGAGGAAGAATTGAAATTGCTCATTCAACCGGTAGTTTAAAAGCTGATACCTCTGGTGGTTCTATTACTGTTGGCACAAGTGACAGTGATGTTGATGTTAATACTTCCGGCGGCAGAATAAAAATAGGTATGGCACAAGGTAACGTGAAAGCAGATACTTCTGGTGGCTCTATTACGGTTAAAGGAAGCAAAGGTAGCGTAGAAATAGATTCGTCTGGTGGGAATTTATTTGTTGGAGAAAGTGGTAGTTATGTAAAAGCAGATACATCAGGCGGAAATATTACTATCAAAAAAGCTAATGGTTATATTGAAGCGGATACT
>NVTT01000053.1 GCA_002401655.1 Gammaproteobacteria bacterium
ATTAAATAGGCCATTTTTTAGTTTTGCCTGTTCAATCATACCGGGAGCTATATCAACACCAATAATATTAGATTTTTTATATTTCTTTTTTAATGCTCTAGAACAATATCCTGTTCCGCAACCAGCATCCAAAACATGAGCTGGTTTTATGTTCATTAACTCTAGCCTCTCCAATAATCGGCTAGCGACTTCCTTTTGTAGGAATGCTGAGGATTCGTAATTTTTTGCAGCCTTACTAAATGATTCGCTGACGTCTTTTGTTTCTAATCTATTCATGTTTTTCTGTTCATTCTGTTTCAATTGGTTTAGCAATAAATCGGTTAATACAATCAATAAACTCTGGCGTTTGCGATAAAAATGGCGAGTGACCTGACTTTAAAAACAGTTCCTTTTCGCTTTTTGGTGCTAACTTATCTATAGAAGCGATTGACCTTGCTGGAACTAATGTATCTAATTTTCCATACACTCTTAACAACGGCATTTTAAGTCGTCTTAAACTTTCACTTAAATCGCTATCTTTCAAAATATTTAAACCGCCTGCCAATGCTTTTTCTGCGGGCGTACCATGTAAAAAGACGGTTTCTTTTAATCGTTGTATATCTTCTTTTTGGGTCTTACTTCCCAAGGTTTGAATACTTAAAAATTTGATTAAGGTTCCTCTAAAATCTTCGGATAAATATTGTATAAAAGTTTCAAGCACAGAGTCATCCAAACCATTCGGATTTTTTGAGTTTGCTAAAAAACTAGGGCTAGACGCAACGGTAATTAATCTTTCGGTTTTTTCTGGATATTTTAGCGCAACTTGGGTCGCAACCAAGCCCCCCATTGACCATCCTAAAATATTGCATTTTTCCGGTAAAATACTGACAACTGATTCAACCAGATAATCAAGGTCATAAGTGCTATTAGAGACAGGGCTACGTCCAAATCCCGGCAAATCAATATTGAAGATCTTATAAGTCATTTCTAATTGTGGAATCAGTGTTTCCCAAATACCGCCATGCAATCCCCACCCATGAATTAACACTAGATTTGGCTTTGCTTCAGAATTAGCTTCTATCTGACTTATTTGGCAAAAAGGTTCAATGATTTTCATATTAAATTTTATTTTTTTATTCCATATAAAAATGGTTTGCATATTAAAAGATCATATTGCGATTATAAATACCTAACCAAGCATTCAATATCATTAAAACTATGTGACGCACTTAAAGTAATTCTTAATCTAGGCGCCGAAGATGTTGGCGGTCGAATGCTTCCGACTAATAACCCCTGTTTTTTCAAAACATCAGTCTTTGCTTTCAATTGCTGCAAACCTAGCAGATCAATTTTTTGAATAGGACTATTTATACCCGAATGCTTAACGCTCATTTTCTCACATCGGCTTTGAAAATATCGAATATTTTCTTGTAATTTACTCCTTAAATGACTGCCAGCTTTTAATTTTTTTAAATTCGCCAAATTAAATTGTGCTAAAACCGCAGGCATTGCCGTTGTATAAATATAAGAGCGTGCAAATTGCATCAAATAGTTTGTAAGTTTTTCAGAGCCACTGACAAACGCACCATAACCACCTACCGCTTTTCCAAGCGTTGACATCAGTACCGGACAGTCTTTTTGCTTAAGTTGAAAATGCTCCAAAGCCCCCGCCCCATTCTTGCCTAAAACGCCAAATCCATGTGCATCATCAACGATTAAATGAGCATTATATTTTTTACATAAAAAAGCAATTTCRTCAAGMGGSGCTAAATCGCCATCCATACTRAAGAYRCTATCSGTYACYACCCAYTTATTWGMMGAYWYWGAYTTAAGYTKAGTTTYTAGTCGACGAAYKAGWGCKYSRAGATCRCAATGWGGRTARCGAACYMKATCGGCRTYAGAYARCTTTGCGCCRTCWATTAAYGAAGCATGATTYAGTTTATCKGCRATRATTAARTCACCTTTTWGGGYAAGRCTTTGYARWATRCCAAGATTAGCCATATAGCCTGTAGAGAAAGTTAAGACGCTTTCCCTCTCAACGAAGTCTGCCAACKCTCTTTCTAATTGWGAGTGTACTTGGTGATGACCTGATATTARATGTGATCCGCCACTACCGAAACCGATTTGYRCTTGTTCCGAAAAATCGGGACTGTTTTTAGCTARACCTAGATAGTCATTTGAAGCAAAATTTAAATACTTTTTRCCRTCAACYGTGATTTCTCTATCTTGTTTTGARGAAACCGTTAATCGTTCACGAAATAAMCCCGCATCARTTTGCKCATTTAATCGARAGTCYAGGAATTGCTCRAAGTCAAACATCAAAAACCGACGGACTATAACGCAGCGTTTTTAAACAGTTTTTTTGTAGGARCTAATKTWGYGGYTTGCTCCGGTATTYTTTTACCACCNTCTGGTGTAATTCCTAATGCAGAAAACAATTGAATATCTTTATCGGTTTCRGGRTTATCGGTRGTTAATAATTTATCRCCATAAAAGATWGARTTWGCMCCKGCAAAAAAGCACATGGCCTGCATTTCATCAGACATATTTTCTCGACCGGCCGATAATCTAACRTAAGATTTTGGCATCATAATCCKCGCWACCGCAATCATGCGAATAAACTCAAATGAAGTGATCGCCTTAGCATTTTCTAACGGTGTTCCTTTAACTGCAATCAATTGATTGATAGGCACACTTTGTGGATGTTCAGGCAAATTAGCCAAAGACTGCARTAAACTTAAYCGRTCTTTTTCWGTTTCRCCCATSCCTAAAATACCACCYGARCAYACRTTAATWCCYGCATCYCTTACCATCTCTAAAGTGTCTAAACGATCATCAAAAGTTCGTGTKGTAATTATTTGCTGATAATATTCTCTTGAAGTATCTARATTATGATTGTAATARTCCAAACCGACRTCTTTGAGTGCSTGGGTTTGCTCTTTGCTAAGCTTTCCTAGCGTGACGCAAGTTTCTAATTCTARGTCTTTAACCGCTTTAACCATTTCTAAAACGACCGGAAAATCTTTTCCACTGGGACTTTTCCATGCTGCTCCCATACAAAAGCGAGTTGCACCTGTATCTTTAGCGGCTTTAGCGGCTTTAATTACCTCATCCAATGCAACCAATTGCTCTTTTGAAAGCCCCGTATTATAGTGACCACTCTGCGGGCAATAAGCGCAATCTTCAGGGCATGCACCGGTTTTGATACTCATTAACGTAGAAGTTTGCACTTCATTGGGATTAAAGTTTTTGCGATGAATGGTATGAGCTTTAAATAGAAGATCATTGAGGGGCATATGAAACAGTTTTGAAATTTCTCTTATTTCCCAATCATTTCGTAAGGTCCCGGTTTTAATTGGTTCGTTTCGAATTGATTCGACTGGTTGAGGTGTTACTTGAAGACTAGTCATAGCGATCTCAATGGTGGAAAATTGATTGTTCTAAAATATGGCTGAATTCTAAATTGAATCATTTCGTTGTCAAGTAATGTGGGATGCAAAGATGACATCTGTGCGATTTTTATACAGCTGCAGGTTTATCTGCTCATAATGGGTAGTCAAGGAGGATTATTGAAAACTAACTTCAATCTATTTAGTTTAATGAGCTTTATGGGGTTAAGCAGTGATTGTCTACTTTGTGGGTGTAGCGTTCATTTTAACCAGTCTTTGCAACGTCCAAATGAAAAACATCCAAACAAATCTGCTAGCGTATTAAACAAAAAGATATGCGATTCATGTCATGCTCATTTACCGGAATCAAAGCAAACGTGTTTCGTCTGTGGATTACCTTCAACCACTAAGAGTATTCCATGTGGAGCTTGCCTGAAAAACAGCCCGCCATATGATAAGACGATTAGCGCATTTCATTATCAGCAACCCATTAGTGACTTTATCACTCAATACAAATACGCCGGTAAGTTAGAATTACTACCAATAATGACTGATTATTTAATTAACGCTATCGAGAAGTCTTTAAAGCTAGAACACTCAATTAAAACACAGATGCCTGAACTACTCATTCCAATCCCTTTGCATTTCAAAAAAAGAAATAAAAGAGGATTTAACCAATCGCGACTAATCGCAAATGTACTTTCTAAACATTTTGGCATTCCCGTTTCTGGCAATGATATAACTAGAACGAGACAAACATTAACTCAAGCATCCCTTGATGTTACCCAGCGAAAAAAGAATTTAAAGAATGCATTTGAAATAAAAGAGACTTTACCCGAGCGAGTGGCCATAATCGATGATATTGTCACCACTGGAGCAACGGTATCTGAACTTGCGGCATTAGCTTTAGAACATGGCGCTAAACATATTGAAATTTGGAGTCTCGCTAGAGCCTATTCTATTTGAACAAGCTCGACTTGATCCGATTAAATTAAATTATTAAAGCTTGGCTCGCAAAAGATTTTCTAGACGCACTTGATCCGCAGCAAAAGCTCTAATGCCCTCAGCGGTTTTCTCAGTAGCCATCGCATCTTCATTCATTTGCCATCTAAACTCTGCTTCTGTTAATTTGTTGCGGACATCTTTAAATGCAGTAGGGATAATTAATTTGCGCTCGACAACTTCCGTCGATTCAGTTAACTCTTGCATTAAATTAGGGCTTATTGTTAATCGATCACACCCTGCTAACGCCAAGATTTCGCCCTTATTTCTAAAACTAGCCCCCATTACAACAGTTTTAAATTGATACGCTTTATAATAGTCATAAATAGCAGTAACAGAAATAACGCCTGGATCTTCGTCTGCTGCGTACTCTAGTTTTCCAGTCGATTTTTTATGCCAATCTAATATTCGGCCTACAAATGGGGAGATTAAAAATATACTCGCTTCTGCACAAGCTCTCGCCTGAGCAAAGCTAAATAAAAGCGTTAAATTACAATTGATACCTTCTTTTTCTAAAATCTCAGCGGCCTTGATTCCTTCCCAAGTTGACGCGATTTTGATCAAAATTCGAGATTTATCGACACCTTCTTTTTCGTATAAACCGATTAGTTTTTTTGCTTTAATCACCATTTGAGCTTGATCAAACGACAATCGTGCGTCAACTTCGGTAGAAACACGTCCTGGAACCAACGATAAAAGTTTTTTACCAATCAAAACGCTTAGATAATCACTTGCTTCCGTCACTTGTAATTCAGTTTCATCGGTTACTGATTTAGCATATTCAATCGCTTGGTTGATGGTAGGTTGATAATCATCAAGTCCTGCAGCCTTTAAAAGTAACGAAGGATTGGTAGTAGCATCTTCGGGAGCAAAGTCAGCAATTGCATTGAAATCACCGGTATCTGCAACCACTGTGGTCATGCTTTTTAATTGTTCTAATTGGTTAATCATCTCGTTTTGTAGTCCTTTTATTCGAAAAATGGCGTATAGCGTTTTACGTTAAAACCATGGGTATTGGCAAGATTTATTCAAAATTTAATTCTGTAATCTGGTCAACAATAACAGTCCCATTTAAACTTTCAATGACGCCCCATTCACTATCATCAATATCTGCGGAATCAAGATCAGCATCACAAGTCACCGACACAGTATAATCGCCAGCTGATAGAAAACTTAAAGTGTAATTAAAGCGATCATTAGCACTTTCATAAACCGGAATTGCCGTGGTTAAGGGTGAGGTAGCACTTCCTTCATCATCTGGCGTTACATCAGCTCCAATATAGGCATAAATTGCTAGTCCTTCTGTACAGCTTTCATCTGAGACTAAAGATGCATCAACAAATCCGGTGATACTCCCTACTTCGGTTAAATCCGTTACTCGCAAAACAGGCTTTAACTTATAGCCATCCGATTGGTTATTAGGTGCCAACACCGATTTTCTTAAATCAAAATCAATCATGAAATTAACACTTTCACCTACTGCAATAGTAAATGACCTATTAATTTTTAAACCAGTTTCCGAACCACTTGGTATATACAACGAATGAGTTGTCCCATCGTCAAGAGTGATATAAGAATCAGTTTCACCTTCGTTTGCATCTACAAGCAAACGCATCCAATTATAATCGCCCGCTTCTAATGACTCATTTTGAAGTAGCGGAGCAGATTCACCATTTTGTAATCCTAATAGATTAATCGACCGAGCTTCTGAAAACGTTATAGTGTACGGAGCACCTTCTTTAGGTTTCAACTCGATAGCGCTAAAAACAACCACTACTTCTGTCGCGTTATCAATCGGTCCATCAGACACGCTTAATGAAAGCGTACCATTTATTTCTTCATCTTCAGAGCTACATCCTGTAAAGAATATAGTTAATAGTGAAATAATTATTAGAGTTAACGTATTTTTGGATATCATTTTGTTGATTATCGGTTTAATTATATTAAAAACAATTATAGCTCAAATAATGCCATTCTTATCGACAGTGTTCTCATAATGCAATAATTAGAACGTTTGATATTATCATGGTTGAAGAATATGTTAGATTTGAATTTGATTCATTAAACCATTCATTTAAAAACTACTGTCCCAATTGCGGACACTTTCATAGGGTAATGTCCGCAAAAGCGGACATATCAATAGCTATGAGGATAGCCGCATCGTGAAATAACTATATTTTACAATCGCTTAAAGTGATATCGCAAGTTGGCACTCTGATTGCTTTTCTAAACATTACTGAAGAATAAATTATCAAAGGAGAGAGAAATGAAACAGATGAAAATAATAAAGCAGAGAGCTTGTATGGTCATATTTACTTTAGGGCTTTGTTTGGCTGGATTACATGAAGTGGGTTTTTCTAAAAATATCGCGCCGACAATCGCGTCACCAAATGACAACAATATTCATATAATAAAAACTTGTCACATCTAATATTCTTGAAAAATAGTTTAAGTTACTACCGCACCGATCCAAGCTTAAAATAGATCCACTTCAGTTTAACTTCATTCCCAGTTTCTCAGAAACCTTCTTCGACTCTATTTGTTCAACGATTTTAGGCTAATGTCATAATTAATTTTTCTCATGTGATAGCATACACCGATAATGTATTGCTCATCGCAATCACAATCAATTTAGGAGAAATAATTTGGCAGTATCGGTTTTCGATTTATTTACTGTTGGTATCGGACCCTCTAGTTCCCATACTGTTGGGCCTATGCGCGCAGCTAAAATGTTTGTGAGCCAACTACTTTCAAAGGCTGAAAATAATCAAATTATAATTTCTCGTATCAAAACAGATTTGTATGGTTCTTTAGGTCATACAGGAAAAGGCCATGGTTCAGATGTGGCGGTTCTTTTAGGTTTAGAAGGAGAGTTACCGGATCAAATAGATACTGATACCATTTCACCTCGACTGCAGATGATAAGAGATTCTAAAACGCTCAAACTAAACGATACGATTTCTATCTCTTTTAATGAAAAACAAGACATCACCTTTCATAGAAGAAAAACTTTAGATAAACATGCTAATGGCATGAAATTCACAGCTTTTGATAGTAAAAATAACATCTTGCTTGAAAAAACCTATTACTCCGTTGGTGGTGGATTTGTCATTGGTGAAGACACACAGGTTGATCAAGTAACAGAAATGCATTTAAAACTCCCTTTTGATTTCCAATCTGGCGACTCAATGTTAGAAATGGCTAAAGAATCAGGGCTTAGCATTAGTGGAATGATGCAAGAAAATGAGAAAACCTGGCGAACGGATAGCGAGATAAAAAAAGGATTAGATTACCTTTGGTTGACCATGGACAATTGTATCGCTAAAGGTATAAAAACAGAAGGTGTGTTAAAAGGTGGATTAAAACTCAGACGCAGAGCGGCTTCTTTATACCGTAAGCTTTCTAATCAAAATGAAGGTAAAGATCCTCTGGCAGCTATGGACTGGGTCAATCTTTTTGCACTGGCGGTTAATGAAGAAAATGCAGCTGGTGGACGTGTGGTCACCGCCCCTACAAATGGCGCGGCAGGTATTATTCCTGCCGTTATAAAATATTACGTTAAATACTATCAGCCAGATACTAATGAAAGTGTTAGAAGATTTCTACTCTCATCAGCAGCAATCGGCATATTATATAAATTAAACGCATCTATATCCGGTGCAGAAGTAGGTTGCCAAGGCGAAGTCGGTGTCGCATGCTCTATGGCGGCTGCTGGATTAACAGAAGCACTTGGCGGTACTCCAGAACAGGTGGAATGTGCAGCAGAGATTGGTATGGAACATAATTTAGGACTGACTTGCGATCCAGTCGGCGGACTTGTTCAAGTTCCCTGTATC
This sequence comes from Gammaproteobacteria bacterium, assembly GCA_002401655.1. Lineage (GTDB taxonomy): Bacteria > Pseudomonadota > Gammaproteobacteria > Enterobacterales > Kangiellaceae. The sequence goes on from NVTT01000053.1 coordinate 8,207, forward strand.
GAAAGAAATGCAATGGGTGCGATAAAAGCTATTAATGCTTCAAGGCTCGCATTGCAAGGCGATGGCAATCAAAAAGTGAGTCTAGATAAAGTCATTAAAACAATGCGGGAAACCGGTAAAGATATGATGACTAAATATAAAGAAACCGCAAGAGGTGGTTTAGCTGTTAATATTATTGAGTGTTAGTTAATTACAGAAAATTAACTACAGGATCTAATGTAAGAAATAAAACGATAAATGACTAATACGACTAAATGCCTTAACTGCAATTCAGAATTGACCGGCTCTTTCTGCTCTCATTGTGGGCAATCTATCAAAAGTCGTCGAGGTCCTATTTGGCAAGTTGCCAAGCAGTTCTCCGACGATATTTTTTCAATTGATTCCAAAGTAATACAAAGCTTATTTGTATTACTAGTTAAACCAGGGCAACTAAGTAAACAATTTCTCGATGGAAGGCGTGCATCAGTTTTACCTCCAGTCAGACTCTACCTGGTAGTCAGTATTCTTTTCTTTTTTATATTTCAAATTCCATCACCCGACGTCTCAAATAAAAACGTTTATATCGGCGATATATTATTAGGTAAAGAAAAAGCCGACAAAGACTTACAAAAATTTAGTCTTATCATGTTTGAAACAGGCGAAAAGGCTAGTGTTGTCGAAAATTGGATCAACGGCATCATTAACGAAAAAGAAGCGTTAATGAAAAGCACAAACGCTCAAATTACAATCAACAACATGTTTAATAATTTGGAATCTGTTTTACCAAATTTATTGATATTGTTTTTGCCTTTATTTGCGATAATTTTAAAAGGCCTTTATTTATTTAAACGAAGTTTATATTTTGACCATCTTATATTTCTATTGCATTTTCAAACATGGTTAATGGGAGCTATTCTTATTATTTATGGTTTAGCTTTACAAAATGGATGGTGGTCTGCTTTGAGTATTTTTATACCCATTTATTTGGCAAAAGCTCAAAAAACAGTTTATTCACAAAGTTACTGGCTAATCATTCCAAAAACCATTCTTATTCTAATCAGCTATTGTGGATTGCTTATTATCGCTGGAATTATTGCATTTCTTTCTGCTGTTACAATGCTATAAAACTCAATAGTTGTCAAAAATTAATTATTAAAACTAGGCATTGCTGATTTGGTAATTATAGTTACTTTTAGACTTAAACTACCTTACAACTTTAACCGGCTTATTTTTAACCGCTATTTTATCTAACGCTCCAAAAATACTTGGAAAAGCAGGACGCTTGATATAAGTACCAGTATTAGCTTTAACTCTCAGCTCACCATCTGCGTATTTTAATTCGCCATTACAAATTGTATTAGTAGGCAACCCTTTAACGTTCCTTCCTTCAAAAATATTAAAATCTATATTTTGATGATGAGTATCTTTAGAAATAGTTTTAGTCGCCTCTGTATCCCAAATTACAATGTCGGCGTCGGCGCCAACTTGAATAACTCCTTTTCGCGGATGAATATTAAAAATTTTCGCGGTGTTAGTTGAGGTCACTGCGACAAATTCTTGTGGCGTTAATCGTCCCGTTCCTACACCATGTGTCCATAACATTGTCATGCGATCTTCAACGCCTGCAGTGCCATTGGGGATTAGTGTAAAATCATCTTTGCCTGCCGCTTTTTGATCGGCACAAAAACAGCAATGATCCGTTGCAGTGGTTTGTAAATTTCCCGATTGCAATCCTTTCCATAATGCGTCTTGATGTTCTGGTGCTCTAAATGGTGGAGACATTACGTGAGCCGCTGCAAATTCAAAATCAGGATTCTGATAGACGCTTTCGTCTACTAATAAATGACCGGCCAAAACTTCACCATAAACTCTTTGTCCTGCATTTCGCGCTCGAATAATTTCATCTAAACCATCTTTAGTGGAAACGTGTACTAAATAAAGAGGAACCCCGATCACTTCGGCCAACCGTATCGCTCGATTAGCCGCTTCACCTTCCGCCGCAGGTGGACGAGACAAAGGATGTGCTTCTGGCCCCGTCATTCCCATTTCAAGTAATTTTCGTTGCAACTGATAAACCATTTCTCCATTTTCAGCATGAGCAGTCACAATGGCTCCGAGATCAACAGCTCTAGAAAAACTATTATATAAAACTTCATCATCCGCCATTATTGCATTTTTATAGGCCATGAAATGTTTAAAACTATTCACGCCCTCTTCTCTAACCAACGTTCCCATATCTTTATGAACGCTATCATCCCACCAAGTGACTGCGACATGAAAAGAATAATTAGAACAGGATTTTTCTGACCACTCTCGCCACATTTTATAGGCGTCCATTAAGCCTTGTTGTGGATTAGGAATAACAAAATCGATAATTGTCGTAGTCCCACCGGCAAGTCCTGCGGCAGTACCCGTAAAAAAATCTTCCGTTGCAACGGTTCCCATAAAAGGTAATTGCATATGAGTATGAGGATCAATTCCGCCAGGCATTAGTAATTGCCCGCTAGCATCGATCACTTCAGTTTTTGAGGGTACATCTAAATCCAATCCTATCGCTTTAATTTTTCCTTCGTCACAATACACATCCGCTTTTATAGTTTGATCAGCGTTAACGATTGTTCCACCACGAATAATAATAGCCATAATTAATTCTCTCTTGAATCTGTTCTTAAAAACTTATTTTACAAATTAATTTCTAGGTTGCAAAATCAAATAAAGTCCACCCGCAATAAACAATCCAACGAACCATGCGTAATCATAAAGACTAACAAAAAATGTTGGTGCGCTTTCAATCAATCCTGCCTTAAATAAAAAACCAGGTAAATTTGGTAAAATAGCAATAACTAGCGCACCTAATCCCACTTTATTCCATGCGCCATATTCACCATTATGATCAAACAGTGCATCATGATTAAGGTTACTTTTTCTAACAACAAAATAATCCGCAATTAAAATTCCTGCGATAGGTCCTAACAGAGCGGAGTAACCTATTAACCAAACAAATAAATAACCACCAGAGGATTCTAAAAGCTTCCACGGAAAAATGGCGATACCAATTCCGGCAGTAATATATCCACCCATTTTGAAACTTATTTTATGAGGACTGAGGTTAGAAAAACCATAAGCAGGCGCAACCACATTGGCAGCTAAATTAGTTGTGAGTGTCGCAACCACTAAAGCAGCTAGCGCGACGACAACACCTAATCCTCCCATTTTTGAAGCTAACACGATAGGATCCCAGATCGCTTCACCATAAATGACAACCGTTGCAGAAGTCACGGCAACACTAATAAAGGCAAACAATGCCATGGGGATAGGTAAGCCAATAGCCTGCCCGATCATTTGATCTCTTTGACTCTTTGCAAAACGGGTAAAGTCTGGAATATTAAGCGCCATTGTGGCCCAAAAACCGACCATCGCGGTTAAACTGGCAACAAAAACAGACCAGAATTGTCCTTCTTTAGCCCCTCCCTCAATAAACTGCGACGGAGCAGATAACATGTTGCCAAAACCCCCAGCTTGAACATAAGCCCAACCTAAAAGAAGTAATCCCATACCAATCAAAAAAGGTGCTGCGTAAGTTTCTAAACGGCGAATACTTTCTGTACCATTTTTTATGAAGTAAAGATGCATCGCCCAAAAGGCTAAAAAGCARACAAACTGWCCRSYATCGATCCCTARAAARGGTAARGCATTGCCAACGATCATRTCRYTAGTTAATCCATTAACAATCACATAAATCGCTGAACCACCGACCCAGGTATTGATCCCAAACCAACCGCAAGCGACTAAGCCTCTGGCAACTGCTGGAATTCTCGCTCCTTTAGTTCCAAAAGCAGAACGAAGTAATACAGGAAACGGAATACCATGTTTAGCCCCTGCGTGACCAATTAACATCATAGGAACTAAAACAATCATATTACCAAGCAATACCGTAATAACCGCTTGCCACCATGACATGCCTTCAGCAACCAAACCACCGGCGAGCATATAGGTCGGCACACAAACAACCATAGCCACCCAAAGCGCCGCATAAGATTTCCAATCCCAAGTGCGCGTCTCGAGAGTAGTCGGTGCTAGATCTTCATTCCATAGATCGTCTGCTATGCGTATTTGTGGTTCATTTGAATCGCTCATTATTTCTCCTGAAACTTATTGTTATTATTTTAAAAACGCCTAACTATTTAGTTAATTCTGACTATTTAAAAACCTACTCCAAATCTGTTAATCTTGTATAAGCTTCTGGACGACGATCTCTAAAGAACTGCCAATTATTTCGCACCTCTTGAATCATACTCATATCCATATCATGAATTAGGAGTTCATCCTGATCACGACTGGCTTCTTTTTCTATTTGACCACGCGGATTAACAAAATAACTTTGTCCATAAAACTCGCCAATATCCCAAGGCTGTTCACGACCAACACGATTAATCGCAGCGATCCAACATCCGTTAGCAGCTGCCGATGCCGGTTGTTCTAGTTTCCATAAATATTCAGAAAGCCCTGCAACCGTTGCCGATGGATTAACAATGTATTCAGCACCATTTAATGCTAAAGCGCGCCACCCTTCAGGAAAATGTCGGTCATAACAAATATAGACTCCCAATTTACAATATTGAGTATCAAAAACTGGCCAATCTGAAGCGCCTGGTTTAAAAAAGAATTTTTCCCAAAAACCTGCCACTTGAGGAATATGTGTTTTACGATATTTACCTAAATAACTTCCGTCAGCATCAATAACTGCAGCCGTATTATAATAAACACCAGTCACTTCATCTTTTTCATAAATGGGGACGACAATTACCATTTTATATTCAGCCGCAAACTCTTGCATTAGTTTTACTGTCGGACCATTAGGTATCGCTTCTGCGCTTGCATACCACTTAGGATCTTGGCTGGGACAAAAATAAGGCTGAGTAAAAACTTCTTGAAAACAAAGAACTTGAACGCCCTTTTCGCCCGCTTCTCTAATATAAGGAATATGTGCTTCGATCATCGTTTGACGAATGGTTTCTGGATCGTTATCGGTTGATGATTTTAAAGCGAGCTGAATAATCCCGCCTCTAAGTGTTGCTTTTTTAGTCATAGCTATTTTCCTTTATTGTTCATTCATGGGATTTAATGGATGTTCAGGCCAGGTCATGTGTGGCAATCCATTATCGACTGGGCACATTTCGATACAGTCTGGTACTGGGCATATATGCGCACACAAATTACATCCGACACATTCATCATCGATAACAGTAAACGTGCGTTTTCCTTCTTTCGATACATCAAATTTAATAGCTTGATGACTGGTATCTTCACAGGCAATATGACAACGTCCACATTCAATACAGCTTTCTGGGTCAATAAAAGCTTTAGTATCATAATTGATGTTCAGTTCATTCCAGTCGACGGTATTACCAACAGCCATGCCACGAAAATCATCAATCGAGGCATATCCCTTTTCATCCATCCAATCTGATAAACCGGCAATCATGTCATCTACTATCCTAAAACCATACAACATTGCCGCTGTACAAACTTGCAAACCATCCGCGCCAAGGGCTATAAATTCAGCCGCATCCCGCCATGTTTCAATACCTCCAATGGCAGAAATTTGCAGGTCTTTAGTTGGTTGATTACGTGAAATTTCTGCGACCATGTTAAGCGCTATCGGTTTAACTGCGGTTCCACAATAACCGCCATGAGTACCTTTGCCATCTACAACAGGGGTTGGAGCCATTTGATCCAAATCCACAGATACAATTGAATTAACCGTATTAATTAACGAAACAGCATCAGCACCACCTAGTTGAGCAGCTTCAGCCGACCATAAAATATTAGTAATATTAGGTGTAAGTTTTGTAAAAACAGGAATGTCGACAACTTCTTTTACCCATCGAGTCACTTTTTCAACCATTTCTGGCACTTGACCAATAGCCGATCCCATTCCTCGTTCACACATTCCATGCGGACATCCTAAATTCAATTCAAGACCTTGCACGCCAGCCTCAGCAATTGCAATCGCTAGCTCTTTCCAGGCTTTTTCTTCAATAACGGCCATCATTGAGCCAATAATGACCCGATCAGGCCATTCTTTACGCACTCTGCGAATTTCATCTAAGTTAATTTGCAAAGGTCTATCTGAAATCAACTCAATATTATTAATTCCGACGATATGTTGATTTCCATTTTTGTGTACACCATAACGGCTAGCCATATTAATCACAGGAGGATCTTCGCCTAATGTTTTCCAAACAACGCCTGCCCAACCTGCTTCAAAAGCTCGGACAACATTTATATATTTATCGGTTGGAGGCGCAGACGCAAGCCAAAAAGGATTAATACTTTCAATGCCTGCAACTTTACAGTTTAAATTTGCCATCTAGTTTTCCTCCGACAAATTAGATAAATTGCTATTCTTAGATAGATACTGATTCTTAGATAAATACTGATCTATTGCGTGAGCGGCTTGTTTACCATCTTCCACTGCTTGTACGGTTAAATCTTGACCAGATGCAATGCAATCGCCACCTGCAAATAGCCCTGTGATAGATGTTTGGTAATCATCAGAAACAACTATCTTGCCATTTTCAATATTGAGTTCTGAAAAAGTCTGATGGTCCAATTTTTGACCAATCGCTATTAACACCATATCCGTTTTTAATTTGTAGCTTTCGCCTGTAGTCACTAGTTTACCATCGGTATTTTCGGTGACTTCGCATTCTAAGTTAGCGCTTAATCCTTCACTGTTAATTGATGTAGGAGCCAAGAAAAATCGAAAGTTGACACCATTTTTGCGGGCAAGATCAATTTCCCACTGAGTAGCACTCATCGATTCTTCACCACGACGGTAAACGACTGTGACATTATCAGCACCTAATCGTTTAGATTGAATGGCGGCATCAATKGCCGTGTTACCGGCGCCAATWACAATGACATTGTTCCCTACTGAAAGCGAAGATAAATCATTAGATTGCCTTATTGCTTCAATAAATTCGATTGCATCAATCACGCGATCATCATCTTCACCGTTAATYCCTAACTGATTGGATAATCCCAAACCAACGGAAGTGAAAACMGCATCAAAATCATCACATAGRCTTTTAAGGCTCAAATTCTCACCTARTTTTTGACCTGTTTCAATATGAATACCGCCGATTTGTAGCAAGAACTCGATTTCTTTTTGAGCAAAATCATCAACCATCTTATAGGCGGCAAGACCGTACTCATTCAAACCGCCGGCTTTATTTTTTGCCTCAAAAACAGTGACATCATAACCAAGCATTGAAGCTCTATGAGCACAGGCAAGACCAGCTGGACCCGCACCGATAACAGCAAGTCGTTTCTCTTTTAATTTTGCTCGTTTAAATGGATGTTCTAGTTTAGAAGTCGCTTGTTTTTCAAACAAAGAATCAACAGCAAAACGCTGTAATAAACCAATTTCAACGGGGTGTTCTTCTGAAACATTCAAAACACAAGCTTGCTCACATAAAATTTCAGTCGGACAAGCTCTAGAGCAAGTACCGCCCATTATATTTTGTGAAAGGATTGTTTTCGCAGAACCGGTTAGATTACTAGAGCGGATCTGATGAATAAAAGTAGGTACATCAATTGAAGTGGGGCAAGCGGTGATACAAGGAGCATCGTAACAGTATAAACAACGGTCGGCCTCGGCTTTGGCCTGAAGAAAACTAAGTGGTTCATGCAAATCAGCAAAGTTATTACTGAGCGCTTCTGCATTGTTAACGTTTTTATTATTTATGCCGTTTTTACCAACGCCATTTTTATTGAAATTACACAACCCTAAGGACATACAAATTCCTCAAATTAAAATCTAATTTTTCGACAGGTACTGGACAATATTCAATCCTGACCATTTAGTCAAGAAGTTATATTTATGATTGTGGCATTTCTAACAACGTATCAACCCCCTTCTGCTCAGAATCATATTTTTATATACTATTTACTTGCAAAAATAGCATCTATGAATTTACTTGGTGATATTGCCTTAACTGACTCCGATAGTTCTACCATTTCCCAATGTTTGTTGGCTTTATTTTTTTCGGGTGCGTCGATATTGTACTTGTCAAAACGCCAGTAGGAAGTCGCAGTGGCGGCGTACTGCACGAACATTTGCAGAGATTCTTGTTCAATTTTTTCTAACGGTTTTATTTGCTGGTATCCTTGCACTAAAGCGCAGGCTTTTTCTAAATCAACTAAATTATCCTCAACACATGAACCAATAATTGCCATGCCCAATTCAAACACTCTGTAATAAAAACAAGCTTCCTCAAAGTCTATTATCGCATTAAATGTTCTTTTTTCGAATAACAAATTGTCATAAAACAAATCTCCATGAATCAAAGCGAGGGGCAACTCGGAAGATATGTCCCGTGCAAGTCCAGCAAATTGTTCTTTTAGCCATGACTCATATTTCGCGTCAATGTTAAGACCAAACACTTGAGGAAAATAGGAGCAACCATAGGGATGCTCTGTCGGCAAATAATTCGGGGCGGGTATTTGGTTTAGTCTGGCCATTTCAGTGCCGAGCTGAACTAACATGTTTGCATCTAAGTTCTCAAATACCTCCCCTTCAATATAGCCTTTTAACATGACTGGTTTATCTTTATACAAAGTAGTCAGTTCGTTGTTTACCGAAGATATTATGCGAGTACACGGAAAATCATGATGTTGTAGCAATAACAATAACTTTCCCATCACGGTCACTTCATCCAGGGTTTTGTCATCGCAAACCGTCAGCACATATTTGCCATTTTGCGTGGTCAGTTTGTAACTTGAGTTACCATTACCACCGACGATAGGCGCGAATTTGATGACTGTCAGATTATAATTATCTGCTATTTTTTGAACGTCATTTTGTGTCAGTAGTGTATAGGTTGCCATTGAGCTTTATCGCTTTTTTATTTGGTGCGGTGTCTCGAATTCATACAATAAGTGCAATTCCCGGAGCGGTACATTCACAGTACAAGTCCAATGCGATCCTAAATTGGCTTAATTCCTCATTACTTTATCATAAACAGCTTTGGGAGTTTTATAGCCAAGATATTTCATTGGTCTATTATTGAATATCCCTGAACATTACCATAACCGAATAAACTAATTGTCCCTAACATTTATTTTGACACATTTATTTTGAGAGTGTGCTTGCTGAGTAGCCTGTGTTATCTTTCTACGTATGATGAAACCGCCTAAAAGCATACGAACAAAATCCAGTTGGATTGGTTCTGACATTGTTCAACAAGTAGACAAATGGATATGGCAGTTGAATGACGAAGAAATTGATGCTCTAGAGAGGGCCTGTAATAAATTTTTAGAACAAAATAACTCCCTAGAAAATATTAATACAGACAGTTTTGATTGCCCAAGTCTAAATAATAAGTTTAGAAAAATACGAAATGAACTCACGGATGGAACCGGATTTAAAGTAATTAGTGGCCTTGATGTTTCTCGTTACTCTAGACGAGAAATTGCGACTATTTTTATGGGAATAGGATCACAAATTGGCTCGCCTCGATCACAAAATGCTGCAGGGGATTTGTTAGGTCATGTACGAAACATTGGTGGCGACGCTAAAGACACTAGCACTCGTATTTATCAAACCAATGAAAGACAAACATTTCATACTGACAGTTGTGATGTCGTAGGACTAATTTGTTTAAAAACGGCCAAACAAGGCGGTGAATCTTTGTTGGTCAGCGCAGAATCAATCTATAACGCAATGATGAAGAAAAATCCGCACTTAACATCGTTACTATTTGATCCTATCGCAACCGATAAAATAGGTGAGGTTGAACTCGGAGAGAATCCTTACTTCAATATTCCTGTATTCAATTGGTTTAATAATCGACTAACGGTTATTTACCAACGCCAATATATTGATTCCGCACAACGTTTTGATAGCGTGAAGGCGCACAGTGCTGAACTAGTCAAAGCTCTCGATCTTTTCGATAGTATGGCTAATGATCCTTCACTCAATTTTTCTATGTGGCTACAACCCGGAGATATTCAGCTAGTACACAACCATAGCCTTTTACATGATCGCCGTAGTTTTGAAGACTGGCCCGGACAAACAGAAAAAAGGCACTTATTAAGGCTTTGGTTATCTGTACCTAATGACAGAGAGTTACCGCCTTCTTTTGCGCAGAGATTTAGCACAGTCAATATTGGAGATCGGGGAGGCGTTATAGTTGAGGGAACAAAACTTCAAGTTACTATCGATTAACTAACACTAGTAAAAGATAAAAGACTAGATCAGTAATGCTCGAAAAATTGAATCATTGGGGATTTTCAGTCCTTACCAAGAATAATTCCAAACTAAGGCGATTTTAAGCTGCGTTTTCTGTTAAAATAGAATTTCGTTGCGTCTAAAAATCTATTTTTGTATAGATTTGAATGACTACCCCACCCTACTATAAAGAAAAATTTGGAGTCTCTGTGGCTTTTTATACTGCGTTAATGAATAAAAATAGTTCAAGTGAACCTGATGATACTTTTGAAGCGGCCGATTTTGATGAAGCTGCCGAAATCATCCGAGCTAAATATCCCGACCAAGCGTTTAGACTTTACCTTGGAAAAGTAGTACCAGAGAAAAAAGTCAATCAAGCAATACCGCCAAAAATTCCTAAAAAAGGATAATTGGTTAGGACTGGTTCAATCCTTAGGTGGCAATTATTATTGCTTTGCTGAATAACAAACTAGCCACCTAAACAAGAAACTAACTCAATAAAAAATGAGCCTATTCTCTTTCGAGAAGGCTTGTGCTGTCTGTTTATTGCTTTCTCAAAGTTGTCAAAAAGAGCGTCTAGTATCTAATGCTAATTTTCAAGAATATATTCTAATCCACCTGTTATAGCTGATACTTGCGCCAATATACAGTCCTCATTATTCACTTTAGGGCTGTCTGGATAAACTTCGGTGGTGGTTATAAACTCGGCATTTGTCATTCCAGCACAAAGACCCAGTTTTTTGGTGGGATAATTAATCACGCCAAATTGCTCAATTTTTTCACCTATAATTCTGCCTGACTCATCAGAGGGAGCGATATGAGTGACTCGTTTAACGCTTTCTATCATTGCTTTTTGAAAATCAGGTTGAGGATTATCGATATCCCCAACCAAATAGAATCCGTCAGGAATATTCCAATTGTCTTGTGTTATTCCTTCTCGAGACGCTAATGCTGGTCTAAAAATACTATTGTCTGTATCCGTTGTTTCATGTAGGTCAAAATGAGCAATTATTTCCGAACTTTCTAACGTCTCTAACATTTCATCCGGCAGAGCATTCATCAAGCTTTGAGACTCTTCGCTTGGACTCTTTTTATAAAAAGAACGGTTTGGATCAATCGCATTAGGATTCCATCGATTAATAGTTTCGTATCCCCAGGGACTAATACAAGGCGCAACAATGAAGTTAAAATCATTGAGATAGCGTGTAACGTTCTCTTGTAAAAATCGAATAGCACCTTGCACACCACTGGTTTCGTAGCCATGTACCCCTCCGGTGACCAAAACTGTTTTATTCGATTGATTCCATTTTTCCGATTTAATTAAGTAAAGTGGGTATTTCACCCTATCTATTGATAATGCACCATATTGCGAAACCATTAGATGATTATCTAATGTTTCAATTTTTCTGACAACTTCCGCTTGGTACGAGCGCTTAATATTTTGCTGACTCAACCACTGAGCGCGATCTTCGGCTTGCCATGGAGAATTAGAATGCGTTATAGACATTACTTGGATTCCAAATAATCATTATTATTTTCAATAAACACCATCCTAATAGAGTTATTTGTTACAGTAAATACAAGATTTAAATATTAGCTAAAACTGCTAATTACTATCGATTAAAAAGAATGATATTATGCAACTAATAAATCTTACTCACTAAAATTAGAAGTTTAATGAATAAAAAACCCTTATTTTTTCTGACCGCATTAATCGTCGTTTTTATCGTTATTTTGCTAGTTTCTTATACTGGCATTGGCCGTGATTTTATAATGTTGTTTAAAGACCAGCAAGGTAAAACTAACTGGCAGTATGTCGCAAACTGGTCAAGCGGGATTTTAATCATATTGCTTTCGATAACAGCCATTATTTTGTTTTTCTCTCGCCTTGCAAAATTAAAAACCAATAAAGAATTAGAAGCTATTAAGCTTAATCTTGAACATCGAGTCGTAGAGAGAACTCAACAACTCAATGATTCTGAACATTACTTAAAGAGCATTCTTGAATCGATGCCTTCCATGTTGGTAGGTCTCGACTCAAAAGGTGTGATTACTCAGTGGAACAAAAAAGCGGAGAAATACACCGGCGTTAAGATGATAGATGCGATAGGACACGATCTTTGGGAAGCCTACCCTATTATTACCATTAGTCGTGATCAAGTTGACCAAGCATTGATCCAACAACACCCTACAACCATCAGACAAAGCCAACGCGGTCTTTTCCATTTTGACATTACTATTTATCCTTTAACCTCAAATAACTCTAAAGGGTCAGTGATGAATAGTGGTGTTGTCTTACTGTTAGATGATGTCTCAAAACAAGTTAAATCAGAAAATCAGTTGATCCAAAGGGATAAAATGTCTTCGATGGGTGAGCTTGCTTCCTCTATGGCGCATGATATGAGCGTACCTTTACAAGGAATGCTGAATGATATTAAACAGATCGAAAAACGTATGCTTGTCATTTCAGAAAAAGCTAATACCGCAAATGAAAGAGAATCCGGCAATAAAAGACAATATGATGATGACATAGCCAATATTACCAGTAGCTTAACTGATGCGGTCAACTTGGGTAATCAAGCAACCTCTATTGTTGATAATCTTTTAGACTTTGCGAGCGCGCAAAGAAAAGAAAAGCAGCAGGTTGAGATGACCCAGATTATGGATCATACGATTAAATTAGCTGAAACAGTTTTGTCCACACCGAAAGGTTTAAAGTTTACCGATATCAGTATCAAACGTGAATATGACGAAAATCTTCCATCGGTAAGTTGCCATGTGTCAGAAATTCAACAGGTTTTCTTAAGCCTTTTAAGACATTGTCTCAATGCGTTAGCCTCGGCTAAGGGGGATGATTTTAAGCCGGTGATAAAAATTAGAGTACTTCAAGGSTACAATTCATTATGGTTACAAATCTYKCAWAATGGTGTTGGWTTAAATGGTGATGARCARCAATCRATATTTGAACCGTTTTTTAGYAATGATCCATTAGATATGGAAGACGATGCGCACAAACGKYTATCRTTTCCTCAYTTYGTAATAACTGAACACCACGACGCTCATATGGCRGTCACATCCGATGTTAAAGTCGGTACAACYTTTCATATTCAATTTCARTTGGTTTAAGCAAACACAAAATAACTATTCATTTATCCACTTAATAGAGCATCCCATRCTKGGGATCTGCTCTTTGGGACCATTGCCTGTTTCCGCAATTAACTTCATRCTCWCAAACAAATCGCGTCGCACWGATGCRCCAGCCGTTTCCTTACGACTTTCGTCCATTCGACCTCGATATTGTAATTTTAAATCTGAATTATAACCAAAAAAGTCAGGCGTACAAATAGCGCCATAAGCTTTTGCGACTTCTTGAGTTCCATCTAATAAGTAGGGAAACGGGAAATCGAATTCATCGGAAACTTTCTTCATATTTTCAAATGAATCTTCCTCATAATCGGTAGGGTCATTAGACATTATCGCTACGCAGTTAATGCCTAGTTTTTTTAACTCTAATGCATCTCTAATAATTCTTTCTCGGATGGCGATTACGTAAGGACAATGATTACAAATAAACATCACCAATAGTCCATTTGGACCAGCGCAATCTTTTAGCGACCAGTATTTACCATCGACTCCCGGTAAATTAAATTCTATCGCTTCAGCTCCAAAATCACATACAGGTGTTGTTAAACTAACCATAAGTTATCCCCTTTTTAATATGCAAACTATTCAATCTCTAGCAAATTTTTATTAGCTCGCCATCTAAGCAAAAAATAAATAGCGCCTCCGACTAAGCCCGAGTATAAACACAATTTATGCAACGCTGAAATACTTATAAAGTTGTATAAATCATTATTAAGCATAAACGGGAAAAATGGCTCAACATCGGAATGCATGATGCTATCCAACAAAACGTGACTAAAGCTACCAATAAAAGCGCTCAAAAAAGCAATCCACCATTTTATCTTTATAGGATTGGAGCCAGAGTTTGAGTTTGAGTTAGGATTAGGTTTAGAGATTCCTAGAATAATTAAACCAAATTCAGACAGATACTTGCCACTTAACGCTGAAAACACGGCAATAAGAATTGCGCCAACATAGGTATGAGTAAAACCATGGAGATGCCCTTCTCCTGTGATTATGACTATCAAAGGCTGAATATCCATAACGATTTGGGTCCAACCGAATACCATTAAACTAAAGCTACTTTGTAATAGCGCTTTAAACAAAATTCCGGGACCCATATGTACTGGCGTAAAAGGCATCTTTATGTTTTCGATTCGCTAGACATAATGGCCAATGGACGACTTTCAAGATCATCAAAAAATGCCATCCATTCCTGTGAACCATCTTGGTGTTGGTGAATCTTGTGTGGCTCATGACTGAACTCGATGCCTCGTTGTTGCAAACGATCAAACTCGGCGTGAATATCCTTAGTGTTAAAGTAAATAATTGACTCGTGCTTTAGATCGTCATCGCTTTGACTCAGCATCAGGCGCACTCCCTGGCAGTCGAAAAAAGCCATTGTTGTATAAGTGTAT
>NVTT01000054.1 GCA_002401655.1 Gammaproteobacteria bacterium
ATAGAGGTCTTGTACAGATATCTCACAGGTCCAGAATTCAAGCAACAGGTAGAGGCAGTAGTAGAAACTTTCATTACCATGAAACAGGATCTTGATAAAGAGAAGATCTCCGAATTTCTAAAAGGGAAAGTTGTTCTGGTCACCGGTGCGGGCGGAAGCATAGGGTCTGAGATAGCAAGGCAGTGTGTACACTTTGGAGTCAAGAAACTGATCTTGCTTGACCATAGCGAATACAACCTTTACTGTATAGTTCAGGTCCATTAGGAAATTTTTTATAGGGTTTTAGTAATAAATTCCAATAAACATTTTTCTTAACTATGACCATTAAACTTACCGAATACAGCCACGGAGCGGGATGCGGATGCAAAATATCTCCATCCGTCTYATCTCAAATAGTGGCATCCAAACTCCCACTATTTAACGATCCCAATTTACTTGTCGGCAATGAAACCAGTGATGACGCGGCCGTATACGACCTTGGTAATGGCACATCAATCATTTCTACCACCGATTTCTTTATGCCAATTGTGGACGATGCGATTACTTTTGGCCGAATAGCTGCAACTAATGCGATTAGCGACATTTACGCCATGGGAGGCAAGCCCATTATGGCAATTGCCATATTAGGATGGCCTCTTGATAAACTCAGTCCAGAAGTTGCTCAACAAGTGGTAGAGGGTGGTCGTATAGCCTGCCAAGAAGCCGGTATTAGTTTAGCGGGCGGTCATAGTATCGATTCTCCTGAACCCATTTTTGGATTGGCGGTTACTGGCTCCATTGACACCGATAAAGTTTTAAAGAACTCTACAGCGAAATTAGGCGATCGACTCTTTTTAACTAAGCGTTTAGGTGTCGGAATTTTAACCACCGCACAAAAGAAAAAGATATTGAAAGATGAAGATTCAGAGCTTGCGATTGAAGCAATGTGTCAGCTTAATAAAATAGGGCAAGTTTTTTCTGAATTGAATGGCGTGTCTGCCATGACCGATGTGACTGGTTTTGGTTTATTTGGTCACCTAGGTGAAGTTTGTAAAGCAAGCAGGTTATCCGCTGAAATCGAAATGGATAAAGTCCCTAAAATGCCTCAAGCTGAAACCTACCGAAAACTTGGCTCTGTTCCCGGCGGGACTCATCGTAATTTCGAAAGCTATGGCCAAACCCTATCTGATCTTTCGCAAGAACAATTAGAGTGGGGATGTGACCCTCAAACCAGTGGCGGTTTATTAGTTTGTGTTGAACAAGATTCGATTCATGAATTTCTAAAAATCGCAAACGATAATCAATTAGAACTCACTACTTTTGGTAAAATGGTTGAACAAAAAGAAAAGCTAATTTATGTCTCGTGAAGATTGCAACAATTATAGAGAAATCTTTTTATCTGACGCGCCGATGATCGACTTGAGAGCGCCTTGTGAATTTGTATTAGGCGCTTTCCCGACCAGCAACAATTTACCATTAATGAGCGACCTAGAACGCGAAAAAGTAGGAACTTGTTATAAAAAACACGGTCAAGAAGTTGCAATAAAATTGGGTCATGATTTAGTTAAAGAACAGAATAAAAATGATAAAGTTTCACAATGGCACTCTTTTGCAAAGGAGCACAAAGAGAACGGCTACTTCTATTGTTTTAGAGGTGGTTTAAGATCRARRACCAGCCAACAATGGCTATCAGAAGCGGGATTAGACTTTCCACTGGTTAAAGGTGGCTATAAAGCTATGCGACGATTTCTAATTGATGAAACCGATCGCCTCGTTAATGAAACTGAAATAATAGTAGTCAGTGGTTTAACCGGGAGCGCAAAAACAAAATTCTTAAAAACTCAGAGTAACAGTATAGATTTAGAAGGACTAGCCAATCATCGTGGTTCAAGTTTTGGGAGAAACATCACGCCACAACCAACGCAGATAAATTTTGAAAATAATTTGGCTATTGAGTTTTTAAGATTTGAGAATTCAAATGAAAAGATACTACTATTAGAGGATGAAAGCCGTCTAATTGGCTCTCGTTCGTTACCGTTAACTCTAAAAAATAAAATGGATCGTTCAGAGATAGTGATGATTGAAGAAAGCTTTGAGTTTAGAGTTTCTCAAATTTACTCTGATTATGTCGTAAACATGATGAGGGATTTCGAAATCTATGCACAATCTTCAGGCGATGATGAGAATAATAATGTAATCGATATTTATCACGAATATCTAGAAAGCTCGACTTTAAGAATAAAAAGACGTTTAGGTGGCGTCGGCTTAAAAGAAATGATGACTCTCATTGAAAAAGCAATTGACCAGCAAAAAAGAACAGGCGATTTATCCTTTCATAAAAGTTGGATAATTTATCTATTAAAAAACTACTACGATCCAATGTATCGATATCAAGTTAATAAAAAAATAGAACGGGTAATATTCAAAGGAAATACCTCAAGCGTATCGAAATACTTATCTACAATCTAATCATTTCAAAGCAACAATTATAAACCAATTAAAGAGAGGCCTTTATGAATAACAATAATAAAACCAACTCTAGCTTAGATTCTAAATCAAATCTCTATTGGAAAGAAAATATCAAATTGATTTTTATTTGTTTATCCATTTGGTTTATCGTTTCTTTTGGTTTTGGAATTATATGGGTCGATTGGCTTAACCAATTCCGTATAGCAGGTTTCAAACTTGGATTTTGGTTTGCTCAGCAAGGTTCTATTTATACATTCCTACTTTTAATATTTTTCTATATCAATAGGATGAATAAACTAGATTCAAAATACTCCAATAAGCCAGAACAGGAGTAATTGACTATGAATTCATCATTAATAGACTTACAAACTTTAACCTATATTTTTGTTGGAACTACTTTTGTTTTATACATCGGCATTGCGATATGGGCGAAAGCCGAATCGACTAAAGAATTTTATGTTGCCGGCGCTCATGTTCACCCATTATTAAATGGCATGGCTACTGCTGCTGATTGGATGTCTGCGGCTTCGTTTATTTCTATGGCAGGCTTAATTGCTTTTTCGGGTTATGACGCTTCAGTTTACTTAATGGGCTGGACTGGCGGCTACGTTTTGTTAGCAATGCTTTTAGCTCCCTATCTGAGAAAATATGGAAAGTTTACGGTACCTGAATTTATAGGGGAAAGGTTCTATTCCCGCACCGCTCGAATTGTTGCAGTGGTTTGCTTAATCTTTATTTCATTCACTTACATCGCAGGGCAAATGCGAGGAGTCGGGATTGTATTCTCGCGTTTTCTAGAAGTTGATATTATTACAGGTCTAATAATTGGTATGGGGATTGTTTTTGTTTACGCCGTTCTTGGCGGCATGAAGGGGATCACTTACACTCAAGTTGCCCAGTACTGTGTTTTAATTTTTGCTTACACCGTTCCTGCAGTATTCATTTCATTACAACTAACGGGGAACCCTATTCCGCAACTTGGTTTTGGCAGTAAGCTTATCAATAACGAGGCGATCGGTCAGGCAACTAGCCATTCAGTTTACCTATTAGATAAACTAGATAAGGTCGTTATGGATCTTGGCTTTAATGCCTATACAGAAAGCAACTGGAGCACCACTAATCTATTCTTTTTAACCTTGGCTTTAATGGCTGGAACAGCGGGTTTACCACATGTTATCGTTCGATTTTTTACCGTAAAGAAAGTTTCAGATGCAAGACGATCCGCTGGTTACGCACTTTTCTTTATTGCGCTTTTATATACCGTTGCTCCGGCGATAGGTAGTATGTCTCGACTGAATTTAATTGAAACCATTAATGGTTCCATTAGTAGCATCATTAGCGAAGACGGCGATTCAAAAAAAGCCTTAGAAAAAGCAGGCACGCCTTATGAGTTAATGCCAAGCTGGTTTAAGACTTGGGAAAACTCTGGTTTACTAGCTTGGGTTGATCACAACAAAGATGGCAAAGTTCAATATGCAAAAGGCAACGCTATAGAAGGAAAGTCGCCGGTATTTTCGGAACACCGAGGATTGCTTAATGAGCGAGTAGTCACTAACCCAAGCAACGGTGAAATTGCTCAAGGCGCTCCCTTTGCCAATGAAGTTTTTGTTGATAAGGACATCATGGTGTTAGCTAATCCTGAAATTGCAGGATTACCGGCTTGGGTTATTGCACTGATCGCCGCAGGTGGAATCGCCGCAGCACTTTCAACCGCCGCAGGGTTACTTTTAGTCATTTCCTCATCAATCTCACACGATCTATTAAAAATGACATTTGCACCTAATATTACGGAAAAACAAGAACTATTTTATGGGCGCGTTGCTATCACCGTGGCAATATTAATCGCTGGTTACCTAGGCGCAAATCCACCTGGGTGGGTAGCAGAAACGGTTGCTATGGCATTCGGCTTGGCAGCCTCGTCACTATTTCCGGTTATCTTATTGGGAATATTTAGCAAGCGAGTTAATCGAGCGGGTGCAATATCTGGAATGCTAGTCGGAATAATTTTTACGATGTGTTATATCATTTATTTTAAAGGTGTTTTTATGGAACCCTTTGCGGAAAATATTGAAGAAAACTGGTTATTTGGCATTACCCCTCAAGCTATAGGTGGATTAGGCATGATGATCAATTTTGCGGTTGCCATTAGTGTGAGCTATTTCACTGAAGAACCTCCAAAAGAAGTTCAAGATATGGTGGAAAGCTTGCGTCATCCTTAAACCTAGATTAATCAGTTGAAACAACTGTTAAAAATAAAATGAATATAAAAAGGAATTTAAAGTTAGCGATACTAGTACTGCTGTTACTTGTTACAGCGGTTTACTTTTCTGTGCCGTTTATTTCAAAATATCTAGTCGAGCGTAATCTCCCGGTAAATATTCAGTTATTAAAATGGGATATTAACTTTCTGGGTTTTAACAAAGTTTGTGTCAAACAAGTGACTCTTAAAATTGATTTGGATACAATTGAAAATGAAGTTCGTGTGAAAAATGCCTGTATTAATTATTTTTCAAAAGATATTGAAATCGAAGAAATCCTAACAAAATCACAAGAGCAACCAATAAAGATAAAAACGGCTGATAACCAAATATTTTTTCCGATAAGCATCCCTCCAATTTTGTTACCCAGGATCGACTTTTCTTCAATTAAACAACTGACTAAAATTGGAAAGATTGATGTCACTTCATTTCAGAGCCAATACACAACTAAAAATAAGGTTGATTATAATTTTGACGCCTCAAACTTAGCGTTTAATCTAACGCCTGATTCGCATCTGTCAAGCACTAGTCAGATCGCAAACCTTTCAATTCAGGAAATAGAAATCGATCGAAAACAAGATCTTAAACCTAAACAAAAAATATTTCATGGAAGTGTTGAGTTTAAACTCGGTGCAGAGACGATTGATTTATTAATATCAGACTCAAACAATACCGACATTTTAGTTTTCGAGTTTAATCAAACGCAAAGTCAAATTGCATTAGATTTAACATTAGATCAAGTTTTTCTAAAACACCAACTTAATACTTTTATTCCAGACGAAAAAATCAATTTTTCACCCTCTGAAAAAATTAGTATTGAAATAATACGTGACCTAGTTCTGAAGACTCAGAATGTCAACATCTCATCAACCTTCATTCAAAACAATGCTATTGCCGAACCAATTTCCGTMRCRCTARAATTAYTGATAAACAATMWWYNTAARAYWRAAAYWSWWAMNGMTWYAMMTAACGACTAAGTTAATTGGAAACGATATACTATTTGAAAAGTCAGATATCATTGAATCAAAACAAATTATGTTTAATAAGTTCAAGTCGGTTACCAATGTGAAATTAACTACTTCAAAAAACGAACTAACGTCTGTTGATTACCTAAGCAACGTAATTGGTATCGAACAATTAGCGATTAGAAAAACCAGCCATGCCGAAAAAAATAGTCAATCTAGGATTGCTTTTGATAAATTAAAACTTAGTGTAAATAGTGATAGTTCACTGCCTCTAAATTCTTTTGAATCGATAGTGCGAAACATTTCAATTAAAGGAAAGATAGTCGGTGAAGAGCTGAAGGCTAAATTTATAACCGGCAGTTTAAGACTTGAAATAGGCAAAACAGATTTTGACGACGAACCAAGCTTGAATTTAAATTTTAAGATAGACAAACAAGATGACCGTTATCATTCGTCAGGAAACCTTCTAATATCGAATTTTCTTTCCGACGCCGTTATAATTGATAAAATAGAGAAGCCCAATAATCAACCCGAAAATATAAAAACGGCTTTAAAGGGCGAGTTAAGCTGGAATAATCTCTCCGCCACTATCAATACTAAGGTGAAAAAAACACATCCTACCATTCATTCGGCCGATATTAAGTTGCATATCGAAGGTGCAGATTTGATCACCTCTAAGCTTGATCTATCGGATTTCGATTTTAATTCAACCGCATCAATCAATGACAATAAAATGACCGCAACTGGTGAGCTTGATATATCAGAACATCGTCTCGCATCAATCGAACTAACTAACAAAGACATATTATCAAAAGAAAATAATTTTAATCTTGTAGTGAGGAATTCAAAAATTCAACATGAATTAATCAGTCAGCTAGCCTCATCTTTCCTAACTAAATTTGATTCAAAAAATGAAACAACTCTATCAATTAGTCAAGGTACGATCGAACATGATAATAAAATTCAGGTTGGCGATAAACTCAACCTAAAGAGCAATTTGACTTTGCATCAATTTGATCTCGACATTAACAGTATTTTTCTCACAGGTTTAAATTACAAGCAAAATATTAATTCTCTTGAACCTCTAAGCCTATCAGCAGAGCTGGATATTCGAGAGATAACCTTTGCTAGTGGCCTATTATTATCCAATATCTCGACGGTGATTGAAGTTACAGATGATCAATCTAATTCTAAATTAGAATCAACAAAAAAGTATGCCAATAAGCTACCGGACATTTCAGTCTCGAACGTAAAGGCTGACATATGGAATGGCGAAATTCAATCAAAATCCATCGTCATCGAGAATGGATTGCTAAAACCTTCAACGATTGATTTTAAAAATGTCGACTTAACTGAAATAATTTTCTTTTTRGATATGAARGGATTRTATGCYGAYGGYGATATTRATATTCATCTTCCYRTTGCKCAACRAGGTGAKAAATACATTRTCAAAAATGGTYATTTTWCWTCSAAYAAAACCGGYATTATCAAATATGAYTCWGGTCAAGAACAAGTTGATGTAGAAGCTAATATTGCACTGCATGCTTTACAAGATTTTCATTACGAGAAGCTTGATGGCACCATTGATTACAATAAATCAGGCGCTTATAAAATTAAGCTGCATTTGTTAGGTTCTAACCCTAGTTTGTATGATGGTTACCCTATCGACTTTGAACTTAATCTCAGCGGGGAATTATCCGATGTATTTCAATCGGTCTTTTTGACAGGTGATTTTGAGAAGTCCATCATGGAGAGAGCAAAAATGAATCACTTAAATCTGTAATACTGATAGCAACCTCAATAATTCAGCTATTATTCAGCTACAATGACTTATAACCGATTTATAAATTACTTAATAGATTAACAATGTTAGATTAAAAGGAGTTCAATATGATAAAAAGAATACTTATTCTTACCGCTCTATCTATTTTATACGGCTGTAATCCAACCGTTAGAATCGAAGCATCKGAACCAATTAGGATAGAAATGAACGTCACTATTAAACATGAGATCCGAATAGTGGTTGAAAAGGAAGTTGAAGAAATGTTCGAAGATGACGAAGGCTTATTTTAATAGACTTAAACTTGTGTTATTGGAATAACAAATAATTTTACTTATCACTTGAATTCAAGAAGGAAATTTATAATGAAAACTCTATTCAATAAATTAATAATAATCTCAAGCATTATTTTCTTATCACTATTCAGCTTCCAAGCATCTGCGGCGGATTTATCCAGCGCTAAAAAAGCTGGAATTATTGGCGAACAGGCTAGTGGCTATATCGGTTTTGTTAAATCAGCACCTAGCGATGTAAAGCAATTAGTAGCTTCTGTTAATAAAAAGCGTAAAGCTAGATACCAAAACATTGCTAAAAGCAAAAAAATCGCATTATCTGAAGTGGCTAAAGTGGGCGGCGCTAAAGCTATGTCTAAAACCGCTAGAGGTAATTATATTAAGCCGCAGGGAAAAGGCTGGGTTAAGAAATAAACGCTAACTTGTTAGCATTAGCTGTAAGATGTGCACGTGTTTTATCTCCATGGATGGAGTGTGTCCTGATATTGTTTGAAACAATATCAGGACTGTGTACACCCCAGCGATAGTGAATATCCCTTAGAGTTCCAAGTTCTGGCTAAGAATAATCCTATCGCCTTTTCCTTTTTCTACTAAACGATTACCCTTTAGATAAATAATTTTTTTAAGTGCTGTAGGAAGCCCTTTTCTAGTTTCAATTAAATTCAAACTAATCTGAGCATCTTCAGCGGTTTCTATATCTAAAACCAAGCTGCCACAACTCATACCAACACAATGAAAACCATAATGGGTTCTCGCTAATAAATCATCATTTTCATAATGGATTATAGTCGAACCAGTATCAATAGTTTTCAAATTGGAATTCAACGGAAAAAATAATTTTATATCATTGACCATATTATTTCCCTCAAATTGAATTTTTATTTTTCGAGAACCTCTCACTTTTACGTCCGATACTATTCTTATAGTTATTGGTATTATTTTTAGAGAATCTATTTCACTATACACATATTTTGTTGACGTCCAAGGCTTAACTGACGCCATTTTTAGGTCCTTCTCTTTTTCCAGATCTGATAATAAATTAGCATTTAATTTCTCAAGTTTACTGCCTGCGAGAATAAAAGCCTTCGATTGTTGATTATCAGCAGAGTTAAGTTGGAAATATTGTAAATTAAGTGAATTAGGCGCTTTAGATGTATACGCGGGATTTGTTAACACCCAAATCGAACAGGCAACAAATAGAACGGACAGCACTATCTTTTCTAATGACGCAAATTCAAGCTGTTTAAAATAGAAACCTATAGACTTATTTTCTTGCGCCGACAAACTATTATTTGTATCCCCAGAAAACGCTACTGCCAAGCCACTTATTAGATTTATAGCAATGAAAAAACCGATAAATGGAGTCCAATAGAATGTCATCATAACTTCCAATAGATAAAGACTAGGCGATAAAACAAGGATAGATATCGCCGTTAGCAATACTCCTGTTGCACGATAACTCATTTTTTCCGAAATAAAACTATTTCTATGTCTTGCAATAAAGATAGGGATTAGAACTACTAAAGAGAGAACAGATACTCCAATAAATATGCCTGATAATTTTGGCAAAAAGATTGCGGTCATTACGGCAATGAAGCTTAGCGCTGTTGGAATCACAATAGTTAGAAGAGGATAACAAATGAATTTTTTGGCAAATTCATAACAAACTATCGTGACTATAAATACACCCGTTATTAGAAACATTTGCATAGGTAAGAACTGGCTAAACCAAGGTTCAGATGATCCATTTAATTGAAAGCTAACTAGTTGTACTCCTTTTTTCAGAACAACCGCCGTAATCATCGATACAATAACTAGAAAGACAAAAACAAAAATAGTTGAAATAAGTGACTGCCAAAATCGATAAATATTATTTTTAAGTAGAAATAATATTCCTGTAAGTAGCAATAACGTCACTAATGAGATAACAATACCAATCGTTTGATTCCAGTGAACTACTCCATAGCCCATAATATCGTGGTAAACCCGTTCATCAACAAAGCTGTTTGTAATAATCGGCTTGTTTTTAAGAGCGCTTATTAGAGCCCATAAATGGTCCCCATGTTCTTGCAAACTCCCTAAATCAACATTCTCTAAATTATCTAAAGGCGTGTGATAATGAGCGGAGCCTTCTAAGTTAATAAAATTTAGACCACTTAAGCCATGCACTTTATATATAGTCATATCGGTGTCGCTTGGCATATTCTCCCAAAGAAATGATATAAAGGAACTAGCAATAGGCATGGTAGTCCCGTTTTTAGTTACTTTAGAAAAAACGTTAATTAGCTCTCCATTATTTTCGCCCGTTTCAATCATTAAACTACGACCAGAACTACCAATCGCATCTAAATTAAGCACCCATTTAATTTCATCGGCATAAGGATGTGAATTCATAAAAGCTCGAACACCGAGCAAACCAGCCTCTTCACCATCATTAAACAAAAAGATAATGTCGTTTAACGATTGTTCTTGACTTGCCAATAATCTAGCAATTTCAATTAGTGTTGCTACCGCTGTTCCTGCGTCGCTCGCTCCTGGCGCCGCATTAACTGAATCATAATGAGCTGATAATAGTATCGCTTGATTGGAATCTTCATTATTTTTCTTTGTTGAATGAGCCGTCCCATTGATCCTGAAAATTATATTTTTAATTTGAGCACATTTTGCCGATCCATTTTTATGATCAAGACAAAACTCTTTTTTCTGAATTTCTTCCTGATAGCCTAAAGAACGCATCGTAGAGATTAGGCGAGCTGATATTATTTGATTTACAACGCTATCAACAGGGTGAGGGTGTTCCTTGCCATCAATTATGAGTAAATTGGTTAGATATTTAAACGCTCGAGTTGCGTTAAAGTCATTTTTATTTCTATCAATTTTATTAGTTTCTGGCGAACTAATATCAACCGTTTTAAACTGATGAAAAACAAAAAGATATCCAACGATAATAAAAAGAAGCACCGTGGTTTTAAATAAAGAGCTTTTAGAAATCATTAATAAGTCTCATCTATAATTTTTATTTTCATAGCCTAGAACAATGTGTTCTCTAAGATTATACGGTAAATATATATCCCATAAAGTATTTTCAGTTGCGTTCATCGATGTTACTCTATAAATCTAATGGAACTAGMAGGAATWCACATGWAYCGAATAATTTTAAGTCTCTTAATTCTGATGACYMATCATWSTCTRCTCGCTAAYGACGCCRAAAAGATGACACCAGAAARACTCTTTAACGCTATTCAATCTTATACTGAATCAGCTAATGTTGAGAATAATGTTATTAGCTTTAAATATAACCAAGTCAACCTTTATTGCATTTGGGATATCAAAGCCGATCGAATGAGAATAATCACTCCGATTGCAAAATCAGCAGATTTATCCGTAGAGTTATTAGAGCTTGCATTAAAGGCAAATTATCACACTGTTTTAGATGCACGCTATGCCATTGGAGACGATTTGTTATATGCGGCATTCATACATCCATTATCTTCAATCACTAAAAATGAATTGGAATCTGCAATAAGGCAAGTAGCCACCTCAGCTTTAACATTCGGGACTAGTTTTTCCAGCGGAGAACTTGTTTTTCCAGAAGAGAGTAAAAAGGATAAAAAGAACGAAAGTAATAAAATATAATATTAGTTAATAGTAAATTGTATTTTTAGTAACGAAGCCAATACCAAAAACGACCTAATTTTTCATGCAGAGCGCTATGGCTTTCGTATAGTGCTTTTGCTGATGGCAGATAATCTTGCCAGTTATCGCTTTCACTTTCGAAAACAGTGGGTGCTGGAATAATCATTAAACCTGTTTTTTCGAACTCGATTTTAGCTCTATGCATATGGCTAGCATGAGTAACTAGTAAAATATCGGTGATAGAATTTTCTTTTAATATTTTTGCACTAAATTGTGCATTTTCAGCGGTATTTTTACTTTCAGTTTCTATCCATTTGGGGGGAATGTTAAAAGCCGATAACATAGTCTGATTCATTAAAACACTTTCGGAAGTTGCTTCCCCATTGACGCTACCACCAGAAAGTAAAAGTGGAAACTTAAGCTTTCTATGTAACCACGCGCCATACTGTAATCGTTGTAAAGTCATTCGGCTAACGGTGTCTATCTCACCATATTCTGGAGCAGAACTGCGTCTTCCCCCAGCTAAAATAACAATGGCAATATCTTCTCTTTCTTGTTTTTCAAATGTTTTAATTTGTTTTAAAGTAAGATAAGTATCGGTTTGTAAGCTCATGGTTAGCTTTGTTGCGATAACCGGCAAACTAGATAGTACAAACGTAGAGATCGCAAAAATAGCAATTAGAGAAGATGTTTTTTTATATTTCTTGCGACTAAAAAATGCGCCAAGTCCAAGCAATAAATTAATGCCCGGTGGCAACATAATTAGATTTGACAATTGACTAACAAAAACCTCAAATGACATACAGTCGATCTCTTATTGACCCTTATAGAGATTATACACGAATGTTTTAATCAAGAACTTTTGTTAATCGGACAAGCTCCTAGCCAACTTCCAGAGCGCTTAAATGGCGATAAACTTCTAAGCTCGCATCTTCCATTTGTTTAAGAGCGACTCTAGCATCATGCAATTCCCCGCTTTTAGCCGAAAGCATCGCTTCAATGCCATGTGAATGAACTCGTTTGTGGGGCTCCTCAAGAGCCGAGAAGGCTGAATGATGGCTATATTTTTTACCATCGCCTTGATAGTACCATTTACCTAATCGACAATCGGTATGTCTAGCAAAATCATCAACGGATTTTGATGAAGTCTTAAAAATAACACTGTAGACATCAGCTTTCCACACCACATGATCAAGYTTAGTCGTTTGRATAAACGCATTTAAAGCRGAAKMGCCTATCACRCCTCTCATTTTATTAGACGCAKTAAGRATCTCTTTATAAGACTGRTCRAGCACWTCRTTTTGTTGGGCTATTTCTGCTGTATGTTCGCAGAGTTCGTTAATTTGTTTGGCTGCAGTAGCTGAATCGGCGTCAATGGTATCAATTAGGCCACTAATTTCGCTAGTTGCATTACCCGTATTTTGAGCTAGAGAGCGAACCTCATCAGCAACAACTGCAAACCCTCTACCTTGGTCACCGGCTCTAGCAGCCTCTATTGCAGCGTTTAATGCTAATAAATTGGTCTGATCAGAAATGTTGGCGATAACACTAACAAAATTAGCAATGCTATCGGAAACTTCTCTAAGCGAACTCATTTTTTCACTGCTTTCCGCTGCGCGGTCACCAATTTCTTTTACCGTGGTAGAGATGTTACTTACTATAGTGGTCGATTGAGTAAAAACTTGATCTAAACAGCTAATGGCTTTGTTTTCTTCCATTATCTTTTCAGCCATATTAGCGACGGCTTCTCTAATTTCACTCACACCATGCACTGACTCAAGCATCATCATCATCATCGCTTCAGTATCTTTATTAGCACTGAAACTATCAGAAAGTTGTTGGTTTAACGCTTCAACTTCCTGCTTTGTCGCATCAATTGATTGTTTAGCGTCTTCTAATTGGCCTGAAAGTTGCTGATTTTGTGTTTCTAATTCTTCTATGCGTTGCTTATTGCCAAATAACATCGTCTTTTTATCCTACTTCAATAACTAGTATTCAAAGATATTTGTGATTCAGCGCTAGCTCCTAGCCCGGCTAATTAACTAAATATCTCGCTTTGTTAATTAAATGTAGCAGAAGATTGTTTATTTCGCCGAATATATTCGCTAGCAAACTGGCTTACTTGAGTCCAAGAGTGAGATTATTTAATTCTTTTTACTTTGACCTTTGCATTAAGTCCTTCTATTTTTGCGTCAAAAGATCCAAAAAAGCCTCGACTAATTGTAATTGATGGATTCGTCATTCTTCTATATCCGCTTCGAGCATTGATGACTTTCCATATTTGACCGTTCTTTAGTTTAAGTTTCATGCCTTTTTTCCAGCTGGTGAACTCAGCCACGAGAAAAGATTCGACCTTTGCGTCCTGATCAGCAAACTCCATCCCAAAATTACTCGCTATTGGACTAGAATTCGATTGTTTTCTTTCTCGTATTTTATCCGCTGATTCGGTTTTTGTAGGTGTCTGTGTTAACAGAATAATTGATGATTCTTCAGCCAACTTTACCTTATCACCGGTTATTGCTGAACGACTGGTATCATTTTGACTCACTACGACCCTATCAAAACAATCAAGACGGTCAGTATTAGATTCAATATCCTTACAAGCTAATAAATTAGCTTTTATATCCGCATAGCTCTGTTTCGAAGAACAGTCTTGTGAATTGATTAAAACTAACCCAGCAATGAGTAAAAAGGTCTTATTTTTCATATTTTAGTCTTCTTCTGATTTTTCTTGATTGACACTATTTTCACCCTTTTTCTTTTCCCCTAGGGCTGCAAAAACTAATCCTAGTTCAAATAGTATCCACATAGGTACCGCTAGTAAAATCTGTGAAATAACATCAGGTGGAGTTAGTAACATCCCGGCAACAAACACACCAACAATTACATAAGGACGTTTCTCTTTAAGACTTTCGACTGTGGTTAAACCCGACCAAACCAATAGGATGGTTGCAACAGGTATCTCAAAAGCGATACCAAACGCAAAAAACATTTTAACCACAATATTTAAGTAACTACTGATATCGGGTAAAATCTTAACGCCTTCTGGACCCGCAGCCGTTAAAAATGCCCAAGCTAGCGGAAAGACAACAAAATATGCAAATGAAAGACCTGCGTAAAAAAGTATAATGCTCGAAAACAATAACGGGTAGGCAAAATGCTTTTCATGTTGGTAAAGCCCTGGAGAAACAAACCCCCAAGCTTGATGTAATATATAGGGCATGGCTGCAAAAACCGACAATACGGCTGTCATCTTGAAGGGTGTTAAAAAGGGTGAAATAATATCGGTAGCAATCATAGTCGATTGATCGGGTAGATGAGCTATTAATGGAGCCGATAAAATAAGGTAAATATCATTTGCCCAATAAATTAATCCAGCGAAGATAATAATAACCGACAGAACCATACGAAGTAATCGATCTCTTAATTCCAGAAGGTGAGAAATCAACGGCATATCTGATCCCTTAGAATCAGATTTTGTAGAATCAGCTCCCTCAGTCATGCTGTTTGCCTTCTTCACTACTCAACTTTGGTTTGATATTTCCATCCTTAACATCGGAGTCAGCATCAGAATCAACATTTGATGTTTCCTTCATATTATTCTTAATTTGATTAGAGATGGTATTAGATTCGTTGAGAATAGAGTTAGCATTGTCTTCTAAGACRYTTTGAGTCTCATTTARGCTRCTTTTYAGTTGATCAAWGCCRMTATCTTTTTCAAYTTTTTCTTTTTGCTCTTTWATTTGCTGCTGAAGCTCTTGTACTTTAAGCTCTCTRTCKATTTCAACTTTAACCGATTCAAAGCCCTGYTTAGCTTTWGCMACCCATAAWCCRACYGTCCTAGCMGCTTTTGGCAATCGCTCTGGCCCCAGAACAATAAGCGCAATAATACCTATTAAAAGGAGTTCTAAGAATCCCATATCAAACATTTGCTGGAGATCCTATTTTACTTGGTTGTTTCTTTTGTAGCTTCTGAAGTTTTTTCCGAAGATTCTTTTACCACTTCACCTTCGATAATTTTAGAGCTGGCGACGGTTTCGTCTTTTGACTTTTCATCATCTCCTTTTATAGCATTTTTAAAGCCCTTTAGAGCACTCCCTAAATCACCGCCGATATTTTTTAAACGTTTAGTGCCGAACAATAAAATGACTATCACTAAAATAATAGCTAAACTTGGCATGCTGATCATAATCTTCTCTCTATATTATATTGTAATTAACATTTTCTGTTCCCTCCCCCCGTCAAGGGGGAGGGAGTTTTAAACCTAAACAAACGGTAATGATTTTTTACTCGTGTTTCCTAACAAATGAATGTGAATGTGAAAAACTTCTTGTCCGCCACCTTTACCAGTATTAATGATAGTTCTAAATCCATTTTCAAGCCCTTGTTCTTTTGCTAGCTTGGGTAACAATAGCATCATTTTACCCATTAAAGCCTGATCTTCTGGTAACAAATCATTTAATCCAATGATATGTTTACGAGGAACCACCAATAAATGAACATCTGCTTTGGGTGCAATATCCTTAAATACGATGACATCTTCATCTTCGTAAACTTTGCTAGAAGGAATTTCACCTTTTTCAATTTTACAAAATAAACAATCGTTCATTAATTTAACTCAAACAAAATAGCTTAACTTATTTGAATGATAACAAAAAACTCACAACGGATAAGCCTAGTAATGCTTCTTTGATCCAAATAAAGTCAATAATCGCTTTATTCTCAGGTAAAACAGCCAGAATCATTAAACTTAATCCAATAATAGCCCATCGCACTTTGCTTCCCGTTTTCGCTTGGGAGGCTTTAAGATCGTCTATTGAATCTATCAGATTTTGCTGTTGCTCAGATTGACCTTGATTAGCCCCGAGCAAAGCACTTATTTTGTCTGGCATTTCAGGCAATTCTTGGATCCAATGCGGTGCTTTTTCTTTCAACCTTTTAAAAATAGCTTTAACGCCATAGGTTTCAGCTAACCATGTTTTCAGAAAAGGCTGCGCGGTTTCCCACAAGTCTAGTTGAGGGTAGAGTTGCCTTCCTAAGCCCTCAATATACAGAAGCGTTTTTTGCAATAAAACCAGTTGTGGCTGAACTTCCATTTCAAAACGTCTTGCGGTTTGAAAAAGCTGAACTAAAAAATGACCAAAAGATATTTCTTCTAATGATTTACCAAAAATTGGCTCACAAGCTACACGAATAGCTGATTCAAATTCTTCAATTGAAATGTCCTTTGAAACCCAACCTGACTGAACATGAAGTTCAGCAATTTTTCGATAGTCGCGATTAAAAAACGCAACAAAATTTTGCGCTAGGTAACGTTTGTCTGACTCATTGAGCGTACCCATAATGCCACAATCGATAGCCACATAAGTAGGATTATCAAGATCTTTGATATCAACAAAGATATTGCCAGGGTGCATATCAGCATGAAAATAACTGTCTCTAAATACCTGAGTGAAAAAGATCTCAACGCCAGTGTGAGCCAGATTTTTCATATTCACACCTAACTCTCTCAGCGTTTCAATTTTACCTATCGGATAAATTGACTCCCCTTGGATCTTTTCCTGAACCATTACACTTTCACGGGTTAACTCCCAATAAATACTTGGCACATAAAGCTTTTTAGATATTGCCTCATCTGAAGCATTATTGGTTGGAGATGACGGTTCGAAATTCCTTTTAAGCTGCGCAGTATTAGCCGCTTCAATTTGGAGATCTAATTCATTATAAAGTGAAGATTGGTAATCTTTCAGAATTTGCACAGGGTGGATGCGCCGGCCAATTTCTGATTTTCGTTCAAACCATTCTGCAAGTAACTTTAACAGCTTTAGATCCGCATCAATCTTCTTTCGAATTCCGGGACGTATGATTTTGACAACCACATCAACCAAGTTGGCTCCATCGTCACTGTTAGACTTTAATTGAGCAGAATGTACTTGCGCCACTGATGCCGAGGCTAATGGTTGCTTATCAAAGGATTCAAACAAGGCATCCAATGATTGACCTAATTGACTTTCAACAACCGCGATAGCTTCTTTACTAGAAAATGGCTCTACATTGTCCTGTAATTCAGCTAATGATTCTGCCAAATCCCCGTCTAACAGATCACGGCGAGTGGAAAGCATTTGACCCAATTTAACAAAAATAGGACCTAGTTCTGTCAACGCTCGATTAAGTCTTATTCCGCGAGTTTCATTTTTATTTTTTGCTCGACTAATGGCGAATATTTTGAACAGCCAAATATACTTAGATAAAGGTGTGGGAGCTAAAAGTTCATCTAAACCATATTTCACAAAAACGCGGTTTATCACAAAGGCTCTACGTAAAATAAATAGTTTCTTCATTGAGTCTTTTCTTTCCTAGCTTTGCCCTTTGTTTCAGCGGTGTCTAAATTTCTAGCGGTAATTAACATGTCAGCCTTTGCCAATAATCGGTCTGCTCGACTTCGGACTAAATCAACCTCTTCAAAAAACATTTGTTGTTCAGAATCACTCGGAGTTACCCTAGCCTCTTCTTGTACATATTCACTAATATCTTGTTTTAAACTATCATTAACTTGCTTAGCCCACTCACCAAATATGCTAAGTCCAGTGGTTATTGTATGTCCCAAGAAATCACCAAATACTTTTGCAAAAGGCTCTTGCCAGTCTATATCGAGCTTTGATGCAAGTTGCTGAAATTGTTTTGCGGTATTGATATCACCACTAAAATGTAAGTCGCCTTTAAATACAGCGTCGCCACTTTGTTCTGCTAACGCGGCCGCAATAAATGCGGTTAGTTTTCCTTTAATGGTGGCTGATGGTTGACGGTTTTTTTCAGACTCTGTCTCAACACCCTCCTCAAGTTCAGACTTTATTACGCGCTCATCTGAAACCTGTACGTCACCATTTTCAAAAGAAAATAAATAGTTAAGCTGCCAATCTTCTATATAAATCAAAATACTCTTATTTTCGAGTGGTTTAATTTGAATATTCGCCTCAACATCCAAACGGAGTAGTTGATTAACTAATTTTTCAATGGTTTGTGCGGTTATTTGGTTTAGGCTCATAGATGACTCTTTTATTATTCTCTCTCAGGCAAAACTGGGTCTGTTATAAAAAATCAGTATTTATGACCAATATGAAGTGCAACAACGCCGCCAGTTAAGTTGTGGTAAACACAGTCTTCAAATTCGGCTAGCTCAAACATCGACTTCAACTCTTCTTGACCTGGATGCATACGAATCGACTCTGCCAAATAACGATAACTGGTTTCATCCCCGGTGATTAGTTTGCCTATTTTAGGCAGTAGATTAAAAGAATAACTATCGTAAATTTTACTAAACATCTCATTAGTTGGTTTGGAGAACTCCAAAACCATTAGTCTTCCGCCGGGTTTTAATACTCTAAATGCCGAAGCTAGTGCTTTTTGTTTATCCGTGACATTACGCAAACCGAASGCAATGGTAATRCAGTCAAAAYRATTTTCKGYAAAMGGTAAGGCTTCAGCRTTSACTTGAGCRAATGAAATATTATTGATTAGCCCTTTATCRATCATGCGATCTCTGCCRACTTTTAACATTGAGTCATTGATATCYGCTARAATAACTTGYCCKTYATCACCAACAATRGGYGAGAATAAAGCGGCCAAGTCACCTGTTCCACCAGCCAAGTCTAGAACTTTTGATCCTTTCCTAACGCCACTTTTTTCAATCGTATAGCGCTTCCACAGGCGATGAACGCCCGCAGACATTAAATCATTCATCAGGTCATATTTAATCGCTACAGAATCAAAAACCTCCGCAACTAAACCTTGTTTTTTTTGCAATGGAACGTCTTTAAAGCCAAAATGGGTTGTATCAGAATGGTTTGTTTCAGAATGGGTTTGAGACATCGCGAGACCTAATTTTGTATGTTTGGTTAAGATTTAACGCCGATTTAGCACTAAGATAGGCCTAAGGCACTAAAATAGTCTTGATATAGTAATTATACCTTTAATATTAATAATAGATAACTGATAGTAGACTTGAATTCGAATATAAAGAAACATCTTAGAGAAATGAAATCATCACAATTAATCTATCCTAACAAATCCCAAGCTCCTTTAATTATGGGGATCATCAATATAACACCCGATTCTTTCTCCGATGGAAGTCAATATAACTCCATAACTGATGCAGTAGAAAGAGCTGAGCAAATGGTCGCCTCTGGTGCAGATATTTTAGACATAGGTGGTGAATCTACTCGTCCTGGTGCGCAAGAAGTCAGTATAGAAGAAGAGATTGACCGAGTCGTCCCGATTATAGAGACGATTAAACAATTTAAAATACCTATTTCAATTGATACCAGTAAACCAGAGGTGATGCATGCCGCTGTAAATGCAGGTGCACAGATGATTAATGATGTCCGGGCGTTACAAGAGCCAAATGCACTAGAAATGGCGGCAAAATTAAGTGTCCCGGTGTGCTTGATGCATATGCAAGGTGCACCACGTAGTATGCAAAATTCACCCATTTATAATAATGTCACATTGGATGTTATAGCCTTTTTAAAATTGAGAATGACAGCGTGTGAAAACGCAGGGATCAAAAAAGAATTGATCTCCATTGACCCCGGCTTTGGTTTTGGTAAAACTTTAGAACATAATCTAAAATTGCTAAATGAGCTGAATAAACTGATAGATTTAGGCTCACCTATATTAGTAGGCCTTTCTAGAAAGTCGATGTTAGGTCAAATTACTGGAAAAAAAGTGAATCAAAGACTAACTTCTAGYYTAGCAGTSGCATTAATAGCCATGCAAAAAGGTGCTAAAATTGTTAGAGTACATGATGTTGAGGAGACACATGAYGTACGTCAGGTCTATTTAGCTTTACAAGCGTTAGAATAATCAAAAAARTTTAAGGAATTTAAATGACAAAAAAATACTTTGGTACAGACGGTATTCGAGGAAAAGTAGGCGAATATCCCATTACTCCTGAGTTTGTGATGAAACTTGGATGGGCCGCTGGCAAAGTGTTAGGTTCTGCGACTCGCGACAGAATTGTTATTGGTAAAGATACGCGCATATCTGGCTATATGTTTGAATCAGCACTAGAAGCTGGAATTGCCGCTTCAGGCATAAATGTTCAACTGTTAGGTCCTATGCCAACACCTGGTATCGCTTATTTAACCCGTACTTTCCGAGCCGCTGCGGGGATTGTTATTTCTGCTTCGCATAACTCTTATTATGATAATGGTATTAAGTTCTTTTCTGCTCAAGGTACCAAATTAGATGACGAAGTCGAGCTAGAAATAGAAAGTTACCTTGATAAAGAAATGACAACTGTTTCATCCGACAAACTCGGTAAAGCCAGAAGAGTATCAACTGCTGCGGGTCGGTATATTGAATTTTGTAAAGCCAGCATACCAAGCACTCATACACTTGATGGTTTACGTATTGTGGTAGATTGTGCCAATGGAGCCGCTTATTCTATCGCGCCTAAAGTATTTAGAGAGCTGGGAGCAACGGTTCAAGCAGTTTTCAACGAGCCTGATGGGCTCAATATAAATGAATCCTGTGGCGCAACCGATACAGATGCTTTGGCTAAATTGGTGGTGGGTAATGGCGCAGATTTGGGGATTGCACTAGATGGGGATGCTGATCGATTAATCATGGTCGATCATACGGGTGAAATAGTCGATGGTGACGAATTACTTTACATCATCGCAAAAGGCGCACAAACAGCAGGTCGATTAAATAATTCTGGCGTGGTTGGTACATTGATGTCTAATTTGGGCTTAGAAAAGGCTCTAAAAGCAGACGGTATTGGATTTGTTCGTGCAAATGTTGGTGACCGTCATGTAATGGCGTTACTTAAAAAACATCAATGGAATTTCGGTGGTGAATCTTCTGGGCATTTAATTTGTCTTGATAAAAACACAACGGGTGATGGCATTATTGCCGCCTTGCAAGTTTTAGTTGTAATGGCAAATGAGAAAAAATCGCTTGCTGAATTAAAAAATGGCATGACAAAATACCCACAAACGATGGTGAATGTGAAAGTATCAAAACGTCAAGATCCTATGAAAAATGCAAAAGTAGTAGAAGCGGTAAAAGAAGTAGAAAGTGAGTTAGCTGATACAGGAAGAGTGCTCCTAAGAGCGTCCGGAACCGAACCTCTTATTCGAGTAATGATTGAAGGAGAAGATACTGCTCAGGTTGAGCGGTTAGCTAACCAACTTGCCGATGTTGTAAAAACAAATTTGTAGTTTTAATTCGTATAAAAAAGCAACTTAAGAATAAAAAATTAAACGAGGAAATTAAATGTTAGATTCATTAATTGTAAAAGACTATATGGCCTCCGCGATGATTACTTTAAAGCCAGGACAAGATATTGTTGAAGCCGCGCATACTTTTCAAGAGTATAGGCTTAGTGGAGCACCAGTTTTAGATGACCATAAACGGTTAATCGGTTTCTTATCCGAAAAAGATTGTTTACACACCGTATTAAGCGCTGTTTATAATCAAGATTACGGTGACCTAGTTGAAGATAGAATGACAAAGGAAGTTAACACGGTTCATCCTACTGATAACATTACTGATGTAGCTGAGCGTTTTTTAAAAGATGGTGTGCGAATGTATCCCGTGCTTGATAAAGATGTTGTCGTCGGAATGATTTCTCGTCAAAGTGTTTTAAAAGCATTTTGCTTATTGAGTAGTCACAAACCAAAATAAATTGCTTTAATTCAGGGGTCAGAGTCAAATTTGTTTGTCTAAAACAAATTTGACTCTGACCCCACTCTATAATCCCAATAGATCAAATGTGACACCTGCCATGCCTCAAATTGAAAAAATAAAATCATTCTTTCTTCATCTACAAGACGACATCTGTAAATCTATAGAAAATGTTGATGGAAAGGGTCAATTCATTACAGATGAATGGGATCGAGATCAAGGTGGTGGCGGTCGTACTAGAGTGTTAGCAAACGGCGCAGTGATTGAAAAAGGTGGGGTAAATTTTTCTCATGTTTTTGGCGATTCTATGCCAGCGTCTGCAACAGCCAATAGACCAGAATTAGCGGGACGAAGTTTTCAAGCTATGGGGGTTTCTTTAGTGATTCATCCTCATAATCCTTATGTTCCTACTTCTCACATGAACGTACGGTTTTTTATCGCGGAAAAAGAAGGAGCTGATCCCGTATGGTGGTTTGGTGGTGGTTTTGACTTAACGCCTTATTATGGTTTTCAAGAAGATTGTGAGCACTGGCATCAAGTTTCTAAGAAAGCTTGTGAACCTTTAGGTGATGAAGCATAT
The DNA here is from genome assembly GCA_002401655.1 of Gammaproteobacteria bacterium. Taxonomy (GTDB): domain Bacteria; phylum Pseudomonadota; class Gammaproteobacteria; order Enterobacterales; family Kangiellaceae. The sequence continues at coordinate 22,650 of NVTT01000054.1, forward strand.
CCAAAATATAAAAAATGGTGCGATGATTATTTTTATATTAAACACCGTAACGAGGCTCGAGGTATTGGAGGCTTATTTTTTGATGACTTAAAT
>NVTT01000055.1 GCA_002401655.1 Gammaproteobacteria bacterium
GGCAGAAGTTGAAGATGTAATATGGGGTTGCGTTCAACAAACTCTAGAGCAAGGCTTTAACATTGCTAAAAATGCTTCGTTAATGACTGATTTACCGCACAGCGTAGCAGGACAAACAATTAACCGTTTGTGTGGCTCTTCAATGCAAGCAATTCATTCGGCAACGCAAGCAATCCAAACCGGTAATGGTGATATGTTCATCGTCGGTGGTGTTGAGCATATGGGTCACGTGCCAATGATGCACGGCGTTGATTTTGCCCCGCAAATTTCAAAGTATGCCGCTAAAGCGTCTGGCATGATGGGTTTAACCGCAGAAATGCTAGGGAAGATGCACGGTTTTGATCGAAAAACTCAAGATCGTTTCGCATACAACTCTCATAAAAGAGCACATGAAGCGACTACAAGCGGAGCCTTTTCCAAAGAGATCTTAGCAATGGAAGGACACGACGCTAACGGCGCTTTAAAAATGTTTGATTATGATGAAGTGATTCGAGCAGAAACTACTGAAGAAGGATTAGCGGGTTTAAGACCTGTATTTGACCCTCGCGGAACGGTTACTGCAGGTAATGCGTCCGCGTTATCCGATGGCGCTTCTGCCATGTTAATTATGAGTGCTCAAAAAGCTAAAGACTTAGGCTTAACGCCTTTGGCAAAAGTAAGAAGCATGGGCGTTGCAGGTTGCGATCCAGCAATTATGGGTTACGGCCCAGTTCCAGCCGTTAAAAAAGCACTTAAACGTGCTGGATTACAAGCTTCAGATATCGACCTTTGGGAATTGAACGAAGCCTTTGCAGCGCAAGCATTACCGGTAATGAAAGATTTAGGGATATTGGATGATATGGATTCTAAAATAAATCTAAATGGTGGTGCGATTGCGCTTGGTCATCCACTCGGTTGTTCCGGTACTAGAATTAGTGGAACACTTCTAAGGCTCATGGAAAGCAAAGAAGCGACTTTAGGTGTTGCGACTATGTGTATTGGTTTGGGACAAGGGATAGCGACTGTTTTTGAACGTGTTTAATGTTTTAAATTTTTGAGCAAATGGTTTTTAGATAAAACGAGTTTCGGCTCGTTTTTTTATGTCTGGAGTAAAAAGAATCAAGCCGTCAAAATTTAAGATTGCAATTTGAGATTTGATTCTATTTCTCATCAAGTGTATAAAGTTGTTATACAAATTACTAAAATAATAAACTCCCCAAATGAAAATTACACTCTACTACGCAACCAATCGAAATCATTTAGGTAAAAACCGATGGAAACCTGAAGGTTATGGTCAAAATTTCAGCTCTGATCGAAATAGTAATTTAAGGTTTGGTAAAGTTGAGCTGAATGTTGACAATAATACGATTGAAAATGATTTTCTTAAAAAGGCTAAGCATAAACGAATTGGCGATGGTATTGGATTATCTGCTTACCTAACTAAGCAAGCCAAACAAAATGCTAAAATTAAAGCTTATAAAGATATCACTTCTGGTGGAAAAGGCGATGTTAGTGTAGACAAATTAGCATCAACGGAACTATTTCAAGACCTGAAAAAAATTATGGATGAAAAGCAGGATATTATGATTAATATTCATGGTTTTAATGTTGATTGGTGGGAGGCGGTTGGCTCTGCTATGGCATTGGAATTAATGCTTAACAGAGAAAATATTCATCAAACAAACAGAAATAAATCAGTCACAGTTTTTCTGTTTAGCTGGCCATCRAATGGTGAAATGATGAAAGATAGAGCCTATTCATCGGATCGTCAAGATGCGACGGATTCAGGAATAGCTGTCGCTCGAGGGTTTTTAAAGTTACGTGACTTTTTGATGACGTTAAGGCCAAAACAGATAGTTTCTAAACTAAACCTTGATCCAGCACTGAAAGAATGCGGTCAAGAATTGCATCTACTCTGCCATTCAATGGGCAATTTTGTTTTCGAAAATGCATTGGCCTCACTTAAAGAAAATACAAACCAAAAGTCTTTGCCTCGGTTATTCAAAAATATATTCATGTGTGCGCCGGACGTGGCGGATAATGTTTTAGAAAAAGAAGAACCAATGCAAAGTGCACATGAGTTATGTCGTAACCTCAATATTTATTACAATCGAGGAGATGTTGCAATGTATATTTCTGACTATACGAAGGGTAACTCAGAACGTTTAGGCCATGCAGGTGCGGCTCGACCAGAACATTTGCATAATAAAATTTATCAAGTCGATTGTTCAAATATTGTCGGCGGCATGACCGAACATAGCTATTATTTATGGGGTTCGGTAAACGAAGATATCGTTGAAAGAATACATGGTGTTTGTTTTGAAGATGAAAATCGCATGGGAGAGTTGAAATCTAGAAACGTATTTGAGTTGTCTTAAATCAAATTGTTTTTATTCTGGTTCGGCATGGAGTTTCTTAGCCCGAACCAGATATCTAAAGCCTAACTTCGGCCTGAATGCCCAAAACCACCTTCACCGCGATCGCTATCGTCAAAATTATCTACAATATCAAAAGCAACTTGCACTACTGGGAGAAACACTAACTGAGCAATTCTCTCACCAGGCTCAATATCAAATGCTTTATCACTACGGTTCCAGCAAGAGATAAATAATTGTCCTTGATAATCCGAATCAATCAGACCCACTAAATTGCCTAATACAATGCCGTGCTTATGACCTAGACCTGAACGGGGTAAAATTGTCGCGGCTAAGCTTGGATCACCAATGTAAATAGATAAACCAGTGGGAATTAATTGAGTCTTTCCAGGATTTAATTGGATGGTTTTATCAATGCAAGCACGCAAATCCATACCTGCTGAACCATCTGTTGCATAAGCTGGCAATGGAAATTCTTTTCCTATTCTTGAGTCGAGTATTTTTAGTTTTATATTTTTCATTAAGAATTCCAAAAATTGTCTAGATATTTTAATTTAGGAAGCTATTTTAATAGAAAATCATGGTTTGCGAAATAGTTTATTGAGCAGTTCAAACAATTTCAATCATTTCTGGTTTTTTTAGAAAAATAATAGCGATTAGAATGGTAACGACTGGTAATAAAATTAAAACGATGGGTGACATAATTAACGTTACTTCAAACACTCCCATAATCAGGTTGATTATGGCAAACATTTTGTACTGTGCGGGTAGGTCTTCGTGCCCAGCGAGTAATGTTACTCCAATTAAGATATCTATAATTCCAAACATTATAACAGTTGCACCAAAAATCCAATGTGATATGGTAATTGGTAGTGCGACATCAAGCCACAGACTAACAACATCCATCAAAAAAGAACCAATATAAAAAATACTACTTGCTGCGATTATTGACCAAAGAGCAAAATCTGCACGCCTGAAGTTATGATGATCATGAAGTAGCTTGATAAAGTAGTAATAGACATAAATGGAAGTCAGCCCGACTAACAAAAACAAGAAGCTTGAAATGCTTAGATGAAAACCAAATTGTAGATCGCTGATGCTTGATGAGCTAAAAACTAGTAGATAAATCCAAGATACTGGAAATAAAACAGCAACAAATATAGCCGCAATTCCGGGTAATAAATAATCGTTATTTTTCATTTGTTTCTCCTAAAGAACGAACATCTTCTCTCTATTCATCCGATAAATATTCTAAAATATCACCGGGCTGGCACTCTAATGCTTCACAGATCGCCGACAAGGTTTTAAATCTAATACCTTTCACTTTTCCTGTTTTCAATAAAGACAGGTTTGTCATAGAAATCCCGACTCGATTAGAAAGCTCCGTTAAAGAAACTTTCTGTTTCGCCATTTCGACATCAATGTTGATTCTAATTGTCATGCTAAATACTTTAGGCCAGTTATTTATGTAAGTCAAATATTATTTTACGTAAAACATAAAATATTTGTCGTATTTTATTGTTTGTCGCCTCGCGATCCCATTTTTAAACGAGTAAGCGTTACACAAAATATAATAAATAATGATATTATGTATCGAATAAATGAGTAGCAAGCGAAAAATATGAAAATACAAAGTTATGTAAAAGGTGAATGGTGCAGTGGCAAAGGCCGTGTAGACATCCTACTAAATTCCGTCAATGATAAAATTATTGGTGAAGTTCACTCATTAGATTCAGAATTTGATGAAATATTAGACTATGGTCGAACCGTTGCGGGGCCAGAACTACGAAAGTTAACCATTCATGACCGAGCGGAATTAATCAAATTACTCGCAAAATATCTTCTTGATCATAAAGATGAATTTTACCGAGTGTCATATATGAGTGGTGCTACGAAGGCAGATTCTTGGGTAGATATTGAAGGCGGAATCGGAACCATGTTTAGTTACACGGGCATTGCTCGACGTGAACTCAATAACGATACATTTGCAGTTGAAGGGCCTGTAGAGCCACTTTCCGCTAATGGTACTTTTGTTGGTCAGCACATACTAACCTCTAAACAAGGTGTTTCACTGCATATTAATGCTTTCAACTTTCCGGTATGGGGTATGTTAGAAAAAATTACACCGAGTATTATTGCCGGTGTTCCGGTTATTGTTAAGCCGGGTACTGTTAGTTGCTATTTAACAGAAGTAGTCGTTAGAGCCATAGTTGAATCTGAAATCTTACCAAAAGGAACGGTTCAATTAATTAGTGGTAGCGTTGGCGATATTCTTGACCATGTGAATGAGCAAGATGTAGTGACTTTCACGGGTTCAGCCTCAACCGGACAAAAGCTAAAAGCTCACCCTAATATCATTGCCAAAAGTGTACCGTTTACGATGGAAGCCGATTCACTTAATTGCAGCATTTTAGCACCTGATGTGACTGTGGAAGATGCGGAATTTGATTTATACATAAAAGAAATTGCCCGTGAAATGACGTCTAAAGCCGGTCAAAAATGTACTGCTATTCGTCGAGCGATTGTTCCATCTAATATGATGGAAGTGGCTAGTGAAGCTTTAATTAAGCGATTGAAAGCTACAGCAATTGGCGACCCTACTCAAAAAGAGACCCGTATGGGCGCGTTAGTAGGAAAAAGCCAAAGAGATGATGTGCTATCAGCGGTTGAAACTCTAATGTCAGGTAACGAAGTCATTCTAAATGGTTTTGATGATTATTCATTGGTTGGCATTGNAAAAAGATCAAGGCGCATTTATTGCGCCCACATTATTGCGCTGTATTAATCCGTTTAAGAATACCATCGCTCACGAAGTAGAAGCCTTTGGTCCCGTGAGTACCTTAATGCCTTACGATGGAATTGAGCAAGCGATTGAATTAGCCAAAATGGGTAAAGGCAGTTTGGTAGGATCGGTGATTACTAAAAGCTCCGAATACGCACGAGATATTATACTAGCAAGTGCTTCTCATCACGGAAGAATGTTAGTGCTTGATGCGGAGTGCGCTAAAGAATCTACAGGTCATGGTTCACCTTTGGCGAGCTTAGTACACGGTGGGCCTGGGCGAGCTGGTGGTGGTGAAGAGTTAGGTGGCGTAAGAGCGATTAAACACTATATGCAACGAACCGCAATTCAAGGTTCACCAACTTCAATTATGGCAATTACTAATCAATATACCAAAGGCGCAAAAACCAAAACTGATCGCGTTCATCCCTTTAGAAAATATTTTGAAGAATTAGAAATTGGTGAAACATTAATCACTCATCGGCGGACGGTAACGGAAGCTGATATCGTTAATTTTGGTTGTATTTCTGGTGATCATTTTTACGCACATTTTGATGAAATTGCCGCTAAGGATTCGTTCTTCGAAAAACGAGTTGCTCATGGCTATTTTATTATTTCCGCCGCCGCTGGAATGTTCGTTGATCCTGGGCAAGGGCCGGTTATAGCAAACTATGGAATTGATAATTTGCGCTTTGTTGAGCCCGTCGGAATTGGCGATACCATACAAGTACAGTTAACCGCAAAACGTAAAATTAAGAAAACTAAAAAGCCGGATGATAAATATGATACCGGAATTGTTGTTTGGGCRGTAGAAGTGACTAATCAACAYAATGAACCGGTWGCGGTTTAYGATATTTTAACTTTGGTTGAACGATTGAAAAAATAAACAACAAAGGTCAAAAGAATTGCTACCACAGAGGACACAGAAAAAGATCAAAGGATAAGAAATGAAGTTTTAAATTTTTCCTCTGTGAATCTCTGTGCCTCTGTGGTGGAATTTGTTTTGATTTTTAAAGAGAATTTATTATGTAYGAAACAATWAAGTTAGAAAARMARAATGGYGTTGCTAATTTAACYTTRAATCGRCCTGAYCGWTTRAATAGTTTTAACRTYCAAATGCATGAAGAACTRCRAAATGCTTTAGATGGAATTGCWAMCGAYGGWGAAACYCGCTGTTTAATGATYACYGGTGAAGGWCGMGGYTTTTGYGCKGGWCAAGATCTTGGYGAYCGTGCGGTGAATGCTGATGGTGAAGCGCCGGATTTAGGTATGTCGGTAGAAAAATATTATAACCCTCTTATTCGTAGAATAACGAATTTAAAAATGCCGGTAATCTGCGCACTAAATGGCGTTGCAGCGGGAGCTGGAGCTAGCTTAGTGATGGCATGCGATATTGTTATCGCAGCTCGAAGTGCATCTTTTATTTTATCCTTTGCTAAAGTCGGCTTAGTACCTGATTCAGGAAGTTCTTGGCATTTTACTCGCGCACTCGGTTTACCAAGAGCAAAAGCATTGGCTATGTTAGGTAATAAACTAAAAGCGGAACAAGCGGAACAATGGGGATTAATTTATCAGGTCGTTGATGATGAAAATCTGATGGATGAAGCAAATAAGTTATCCAGTCACTTGGCAACGCAACCAACCGAAGCACTTGCTAATATAAAAGAGTTAATTCACACATCTTTTGATTACAGTCTTAATGAACAGTTAGAAAGAGAACGAAAAGCAATGCAACACCTTGGTCGAACACACGATTATAAAGAAGGTGTATCAGCCTTTATGGAAAAGCGTGAAGCTAAGTTCAAAGGTAAGTAAAAAAGGCAAAAGACTATTTACCACAGAGGCACAGAGGCACAGAGATCTCAGAGGAAGAGATGAAATGAATGAAACCAAAGATAGTAGTGTATTGACGGAAAAAATTATTGGTGCGGCGATTGATGTACATAGGCAATTAGGTCCTGGATTATTGGAATCAGTATACGAAGAATGTTTATGTATAGAACTTGATAATAGAGGCTTAAAGTTTGATAGACAAAAAGCTATTGGGCTTAGATATAAAAATAGGGAATTGGAAAATAAGTTAGTGTTAGATCTACTCGTTGAAAATAATGTAATTGTTGAATTAAAAGCTGTTAAAAAACTGGAAGCAATACATGAAGCTCAACTGTTAACTTATCTAAAGCTAACAAATAATAAATATGGATTACTAATTAATTTTAACGTACAAGTTTTAAAAGATGGAATCAAGAGATTAGCAAATTAAATATTTACCTTCTTTTCCTCTGAGATCTCTGTGCCTCTGTGGTGAAAATTTGTTTTAAAAAGGTTTTAAGAATGAAAAAAGTTTATATTTGTGACGCAATAAGAACACCAATCGGTCGATTCGGTGGTTCTTTATCGCGCGTTCGTGCTGATGATTTAGGTGCTATTCCAATCAAAGCATTAATGGATCGTAACCCTCAGGTTAATTGGAATGAAGTGGATGATCTTTATTTTGGTTGTGCTAATCAAGCGGGTGAAGATAATAGGAATGTGGCTCGTATGAGTGGGTTATTAGCAGGCTTGCCTACTTCGGTTCCGGCGGTAACGATTAATCGTTTATGTGGATCTGGTATGGATGCCATTGGAACTGCTGCGAGAGCGATAGCCTGTGGTGAACAATCAATGGCGATTGCTGGCGGTGTTGAACAAATGTCTCGTGCGCCTTTTGTTATGCCAAAAGCCGATGCAGCTTTTTCTCGCAAAGCAGAAATTTATGATACAACTATGGGGTGGCGTTTCGTTAATAAAAAAATGAAAGAAAAATTTGGCGTTGATAGCATGCCAGAAACGGCGGAAAACGTTGCTGAGCAATTTAATGTCAGCCGTGAAGATCAAGATAAATTTGCTTGTAGAACACAAGCAAAAACTCAAAAAGCAGAGCAGGCAGGAATATTCGAAAAAGAAATTATTTCAGTCACGGTCAAGATCAATAGAAAAGAAACGAAAGAATTTTCAATGGATGAGCATCCTCGTCCAAGCACTTTAGAAGGATTGGCAAAACTTGGAACACCTTTTAAAAAAGAAGGATCAGTCACTGCTGGAAATGCTTCAGGAATCAATGATGGTGCCTGCGCTTTATTAGTGGCTAACGAAGAACAAATTGAAAAGCAAAAGTTAACACCGATTGCACGAGTGGTCGGTATGGCGACTTCAGGATTAGAACCAAAAATTATGGGCTTTGGTCCAGTTGAAGCAACAAGAAAAGTATTAAAAAATGCAGGGCTAACGATAGAGGAAATGGATGTGATTGAATTAAATGAAGCATTCGCTGCACAAGGTTTAGCGGTAATGAGAGAGTTAGGTTTGGCTGACGATGACAATCGGGTAAATCCAAATGGTGGTGCAATAGCATTAGGTCATCCGCTAGGAATGAGTGGTGCAAGATTAGTGATGACCGCTGGTTACGAGTTACAGAGAAATGGTGGTCAATACGCACTTTGTACAATGTGTATTGGTGTAGGTCAGGGCATTGCCATGATTATAGAAAAAGCTTAAAGATAAAAAAATTTACCACAGAGGCACAGAGAACACAGAAAGAGATAAAAAAGGGAAGGAACGTAGATTTCGTTTAGTTTTTCCTCTGATAACTCTGTGCCTCTGTGGTGAAAAGGTATTTATTCTTTTAAAAGATTGTTGGAGATATATTATGCAAACAGTTAACGATGCAGAAGAACAATTAAAGTTCGATCAACGAATTATTGACGAACAAAAGATCGAACCGACTGATTGGATGCCGGATGATTATCGGAAAAATTTGATTCGTCAAATGTCTCAGCATGCGCATTCAGAAGTGATTGGAATGCAGCCAGAAGGCAATTGGATTACTCGCGCTCCTACGCTGAGAAGAAAAGCGGTGCTACTTTCCAAAGTACAAGACGAAGGTGGTCATGGTTTGTATTTATATAGTGCCACTGAATCACTTGGAATTACTCGTAGTAAACTGATCGAACTTTTACAAACCGGCGTTGCAAAATATGCATCTATATTTAACTATCCGACCTTGACTTGGGCTGATATGGGTGCAATCGGATGGCTTGTTGATGGTGCCGCTATTGTTAATCAAATATCTTTGCAACGAACTTCATATGGTCCTTATGCAAGGGCAATGATTAGGATTTGTAAGGAGGAAAGTTTTCATCAACGTCAAGGTTATGAAATCATGACCGTTTTAGCCAAAGGTTCAGTGGAACAAAAAGAAATGGCACAAGACGCTATGAATAGAAACTGGTGGCCGTCATTAATGATGTTTGGCCCTCACGATAGTGACTCGGCTCATTCTGGAAAATCGATGAAGTGGAAAATTAAACGGCAATCCAATGACTACCTTCGACAAAAATTTATCGACCAAACGGTTCCACAAATTGAAGCGTTAGGATTAGAAATGCCGGATCCAGAATTAAAATGGAATGAAGATCGTGGCCATTATGATTCAGGTGAAATAAATTGGGAAGAGTTTTATCAAGTCATTAACGGAAGTGGGCCTTGCAATTATCAAAGACTAAAACATCATAAGAAAGCACATAAAGATGGTGAGTGGGTTCGTACTGCGGTGAGAGCTTACCAGGAAAAACAGACTGCAAAAAATCAAACCAACGTTGCTTAGGTATTCTTTAACCAGAATTCAGCGGGAGAGTAAATAATGACTAGTGAAAATAATCAGCAATCAATCAATCAGGAACAGTTGGCCGTCTACGAAGTTTTTATTCGTTCAAATCGAGGGCTTGATCACAAACATGTCGGAAGTCTTCATGCGGAAAGTCCTGAACACGCTTTGATGTATGCGAGAGATTGTTATTTAAGACGATCCGAAGGTGTTAGTGTTTGGGTAGTTAAATCAACCGACATCACAGCATCTCAAGAAGATGATATACCCAACTTTATCGATCCGATGGATGATAAGCCCTATCGTCATGCGACCCATTATGTGTTGCCTGAAAATGTCACCAACATGTAATTAAGAAAGCCAATCAAAAGAGCAATTGCAATGAATGATAAGCAACAAAATACAATTCGTTTTCTCATCGGATTAGGCGATGATTCGGTAGTGCTCAGTCATCGTTTATCAGAATGGTGTAGCAACGCACCTTATTTAGAAGAGGATATTGCACTGTCGAATATCGCATTAGACTATATCGGTAGAGCAAGAATGTTTTATCAATACGCTGTGGAATTGGAAGGCAATAAACGCACAGAAGATGATATCGCTTATCTAAGAAACGAACGCCAATATACCAACTTATTAATTCACGAACTTCCGATTAATGACTTTGCCTTTACTATGGTAAGACAATATTTTCTCGACGTATTTTACTGCGAATATCTTAAGTTATTATGTGATTCTAGTGATGAGCAGATATCAGCAATAGCGAATAAAGCAGTCAAAGAAAGCCGATATCATTTAAAACGTAGCCAACCGTGGATAACACAATTAGCAGAAGGCACAAGTGAAAGTAAAGAAAGAATTCAGCTGGCATTAGATGAATTAGAAAACTTTGTTGGCGAAATGTTTTTAATGGAAGACTGGGAGCTAATGTTAGTAGATTCAGGAATTGCAGTTGATAGAAAAAATTTGGAAGCAAATTGGAATTCAGAAGTACAGGCATTCTTAAATAAATCTGAAATGTGTTTTCCTGATAGCCAATTACAAATTCGTGGTGGACGCAATGGCATTCATACAGAACATTTAGGTCATATGCTAAGTGAGATGCAATATATTCAGAGAAGTATGCCGGGGCTTGAATGGTAAAAATTTTTCGTCTTTTAAGACTCAATTGATATGAATGATGTTATTTCCATAGTTACACCAGAATTTGCGAGTCGTAAAGCTTATAGAAATGCTTCAGTCATTCCTGCTCTATGGGATATTTTGGATAATGTGTTTGACCCAGAATTGCCGGGCTTAACGATATGGGATCTTGGAATATTGCAGGACGTTAGCGAAAAAAATGATGCTGTTTTAGTTACAGTGACGCCTACTTATAGCGGTTGTCCCGCAGTTGATACAATCATCACAGATATAGAAACCGAATTATTTAAGTTCGGGCATAAAAAAGTTGAAGTAAAGGTGACGTTATCTCCGGCATGGACGACAGATATGATGTCACCGACAGGAAAAGCACATTTAAAAAGTATACAAATTGCTCCGCCGGAAAAAAATGATCGCGTTTGTTGCCCCGTTTGTGAAAGCGAAAACACAAAAGTATTAAGCCAGTTTGGATCGACCTCTTGTAAGTCGTTATACCAGTGCAATGACTGCTTTGAAGCATTTGATTATTTTAAACATTTTTAAATCTCCCCTAGCCCCTCTTCGCAAAGAGGGGAACAAAAAAATAATGGGAGATGAAGGAAGTATTACCTCCCCCTTTGCGAAGGGGGATTGAGGGGGATTTGAGTTTGTTAATAACATTCAGAATCCTCACTACTAATTGAGATTGTAAATCTGCCCTAGCCCCTCTGCGAAAATAGGGGAATGAAAAAAGCTATATAAAGGTAATGAATATGAGCACCGATTTTCACCCATTAAAAATATCAGCCGTTGATAGACTGACCAAGGATTCGGTAGCGATAGATTTTCTTGTTCCTGAAGAACTAAAAGCAAAATTTGAATATAAGCAAGGTCAGCATTTAACTGTAAAAGCAGAGATTAATGGTCAGGACATTCGACGATCTTATTCAATTTGTACCAGTGCTACTAGCCAAGCCCTAAGAGTTGGTATTAAAGCGATAGAAAATGGCATTTTTTCAAACTATGCCAATAAAGAATTAAAAAAAGGTATGACACTTGAAGTGATGCCACCACAAGGACATTTCTATTCCGAATTATCCAGCGAGTCTAATAAACAATATTTATTGATAGCCGTAGGAAGTGGGATTACACCGATACTGTCGCAGATAGAAACGATTCTTGAATGCGAACCAAACTCTCAAATAACGTTACTCTATGGTAATAAAAGAACACCTTTAATGATGTTTAGAGAGCATATTTGTTTCTTGAAAAATCAATATATGGGTCGTCTTAAAATATTTAATTTTTTCACCAAGGAAGAAAATGATGCTGTTATCTTAAATGGTCGTATTAGCGCTCAAAAAATAGTTGATTTAGATCAAGCTCGAATGATTCGTATTAAAGAGTTTAATGATGTGTTTGTTTGCGGTCCCGAAACAATGACATTAGAAATCGCCAAGGCATTTAAATCTTGGGGCTATGATGATTCGCATATCCATTATGAATTATTTTTCTCTGGAGCCGCCGCTGAATTAGCGGAAAAAACGCAAGCGGAAAGAGCAAAAAAATATGGCCTTAAAACTTCCAGCGTTTCAGTGAAAGTCGCTGGTAGAAAAGTATTAATGGATCTTGAAATGGGGGGAGATAATATTCTTGATGCTGCCATTGAGAATGGCGCGGATTTACCATTTTCTTGTAAAGCTGGCGTATGTGCTACTTGTAAAGCCAAGGTAATAAAAGGTAAAGTGGAAATGGATATGAATCATTCTTTGACGGAGCAAGAGCTTGCCGACGGTATGATCTTAACCTGTCAAGCACATCCTGTTAGTGATGAAGTTGAAATTGATTTTGACTTCAGTTAGACCTGAATTTTAGTCCATTATTTTGAAGAATATAATTGATAATTTCATCGCCAACAGAGCTGAATGTGTCAACATCAGTTGTAAAACGTTAATCGTTACCGTTTTTGGTGATGTGGTTGCACAACATGGTGATTGGATTTGGTTGGGTAGTTTGATTGAGTCATTATCTAATCTTGGTTATTCAGAACGTTTGGTTAGAACATCGGTTTTTCGATTAGTAGAAGACGACTGGTTACAGGTAAAAAAAATTGGTCGTAAAAGTTATTATTCGCTCACTAATTCTGCAACCAACCACAACTTAAAAGCGTCTCGACGTATCTATAAACCTTTCAGCTTTACTGAAAATAATGATTGGTTAATTTTACTGCCTAGTTTTGTCTCAGATGAAAAATTACCACAATTAAAAAAACAACTAAAATGGTTAGGCTTTAGCTCAATAAGTTCTTCGGTTTATGCCCATCCTTCCTTTGACAAAAACTCACTTGAAGAAACGATTATAGAACTCGGATTAGTTGATTCGGTTGTGATTTTTTCTGGTAAAACGATTGATCAGGATTCTAATGCGGTGTTAAAAAAATTAGCCTTTCAAAAATGGAATTTGAGCGAACTAAGCAATAAGTACGATCAGTTTTTAAAAGACTACCGGCCTATTCTTATGTATTTAGAAACGGAAGGGTCGACTGCTCTTTCAAATAAAATGAATTTTTCGTTGAGGTTGTTAGTTATTCATGAATTTCGAAGAATACTGCTCAATGATCATGAGCTATCTACAAACATGCTACCATCCGATTGGAGCGGTGAAAAAGTTAGAGAGTTAGTTAAAAACATATATCAATCTTTAGAAAAACAATCTAACCAATATATTACAGAAAACCTCCAAAATTCTGAAGGCAGATTGCTGAAGCCATCAGAAAAATTCTATACTCGATTTAAATAGCATGCCGTTAAATACTAGCCAGTTAATTAGAACATCACCAAAATGAGAATACCGCAATGACGACATCTGTAACTTATAGTTCACAACACAATATTGGTATTATCACAATAGACTACCCGCCCGTGAATGCGCTTTCTCAATCGGTTAGACAAGGTATTGTCGATGGTATTAATAAATTTGCAGTAGATGACGGAATAAACGCAATTATTATTCGATGTCACGGTAGAACATTTATAGCCGGAGCTGATATAAAGGAATTTGGCTCAGCGCCACTTGAACCWCATTTACCCGATGTMGTTAATCAAATTGAAGCGAGTACAAAGCCAGTCATTGCCAGTTTATTTGGTACATCATTAGGCGGTGGTTTTGAGGTTGCTTTGGCTTGTCATTATCGAGTAGCTCTAGCATCCGCAAAAATCGGTTTGCCTGAAGTTAATTTGGGTTTAATTCCTGGAGCAGGAGGAACACAGCGATTACCTAGAATAGTTGGTGTTAAAAAAGCATTGGAAATGATTACCAGTGGTAAACATTATTCAGTCAACGATTTTTTTTCGTCTGAGCTATTTGATAGTATTTTTGATACAAGTGAAGATCTAAATGATTCTACAATTAATTTCGTCAAAAAATTAGTAGAGAGTGGTCAACTAACTCGAGTAAAGGTTGGAGAAAAAAGTATCACAGATGACATTGATGATTGGGAGCAAACGCTAGCACTCATTAGTAAAAAATCTAAGGGAAAAGACGCGCCAAATGTTGCGGCGAGAATATTGCAACAAAGCTTAGATTTGAATATAGACGACGGCATGACGCTTGAGCGTAAAGAGTTTTTAAAATTAAAAAACTCTGAACAATCTTCAGCGCTAATATTTGCATTTGGAGCAGAAAGATTAGCGTCAAAAACCGAGTTTAGTGCTACTCCAAGGGATGTGAAAAATGTTGGCATTATTGGTGGGGGAACTATGGGTTCCGGTATTGCGACTGTATTTCTTTCTTCTGGATATCAAGTAACACTTATCGAACAAAATGAAGATGCCCTAGAATTAGGTAAACAAAGAATAGAGAAAAATTTCGCTAGTAATGTAAAGCGCGGTCGTATGTCTCAAGATCAAATCGATTCCTACCTTGCATCTTTAACTACATCGATTGACTATCAGTCGCTTAGTGACTGTGATTTAGTTATTGAAGCGGTCTTCGAAAATATGGATGTTAAGAAAACAATATTTAGGCAGTTTGATCAAGTCTGTAAACCCGATTGTATTTTAGCAACTAATACCTCCTATCTTGATATCGATGAAATTGCATCGGTAGTTTCTGATCCCACAAGGGTGATTGGCATGCACTTCTTTAGTCCAGCCAACATTATGAAATTACTAGAGGTTGTACAGGCAAAAAAATCATCTGAGAAAGCGCTAGTCACTGCAATGGCCGTCGCTAAAAAGCTAAAGAAGATTTCTGTGATGGTCGGTGTTTGTTTTGGCTTTGCAGGTAATCGAATGTACACCCGATACGGCCGTGAAGTACAACAGATGCTGTTAGAAGGTGCAAAGGTGGCTCAAATCGACCATGCGCTTACTAGTTGGGGAATGGCAATGGGGCAGTTAGCAGTTGGTGATATGTCTGGCTTAGATATTGGCTATCATGCGAGAAGCTCAGTGCCTGCTCCAGAATATGATAAGGGCTATTTCAAACCTGCAGAATTAATGTTCAAACTAGGTCGATATGGACGTAAAACAGGTAAAGGCTATTATCAATACGATGAAAGCGGTAAAGCGTCAAATGATCCTTTAGTTGATCAGTTAATTTCTGAAAAAGCAAAGGAACTAGGATTTAAACAAAAAGAGTTTAGCGACGATGAAATTGCACAAAGAGCAATACTTGCGTTAATATCCGAAGGTCTGCAATTATTGAAAGATGGTATAGTTAAACGCGCTTCAGATATTGACGTAATTTGGCTACATGGTTATGGATTTCCTCGTCATAAAGGTGGGCCGATGTTTCAAGCTAAGCAAATGGGTAAAAATAAACTTGAATTGGAGTTTGAAAAACGACGGCGATTAGAAAGCAAAGATATTTGGCCAGAAATTGATTTAAGTTTAATTTTTTAACGTAAATTAAGACCGAGCTTAAGCTTTAAATAGGTTTTATAATGACTGATGATAATAGAAATGAAAATATCGACCGATATCGCCCCAAAGTGGATATATCTGCATTATTTAAGTTTGTTGTAAAACATCCAGGCTTGGCTGTTTTTATTGTTTATGCAACTATAGCTATTGCTGGATTTATTCATGTTATTACTTTTTACGGGCATTTTGACTTAGATGTAATTGTATACCTAGAAATTAGTGATATTTTAGTCGCTGGAATTAAAGATCCTATGGTTATGTTAATGGTTCTAGGATCATTTTTAGGTATATTTCTTTTGTGGCTTGTTGCTTATGTACAAGCACCTTTTAGTGCTTGGCTAGATAAGAAATTTAATAAAGGTTTTTTCAAATTTGTCCCCTATTTGATTGGAGTAGGTAGCATAAGGGCTTTTTGGTGGACTAGTTTCCTAATGGTCATTATTTACTTCATCATGCTTATTTCATTACATTCTAATCATAAATCTACAGCTATCAAAGAAGRCAAAATTAACCTAGTTTCTGTATATTCCGATGCTACAAGAGATAAAGATCAACAATATTCTATTTTGGGTACATCAATTAACTACATTTTTTTATATAATCACAACAAACAAGATACATTAATCATCCCACTAGAAAATGTCATGGCTATTAAGCCTATTATTAGCAAAGATGACCCGAGCAAGACTACTAAAATAATCCAATTAAACACGAAAGAAAATTAGGAATACCATGAAAAAGACATTTGTATTAACACACGCCAAGATTAAAATGCCTCGAATGATTGAAGCTGCTAAACATGAAGTTAAAAAATACCTAAAAAGAGAACGAAATAAAGCATTAAAAGATGGTGCTGATTTTTGGGACTTTGATTGTAAATATGGTGCGACTAAAGAAAATGCTGAAGTGATTCATTTATCTGCCATTAATAAAAATATTGATGATGCAGAACAATTGGGGCTGGAGTCTTTCTATTTGGAAATATTAGTAAAGCCAGGACATAAACCTAAAAAATAGCAAACAAAGGTTCAAATAGATGAAAAAAGCAACGATCAAGAAATCGCTTATAATTTTCTTTGCACTTATCGTTTTACTTTATACTCTTGCAAGAATATTTGGGCCTGAAATTTTAGATAGAAAGTTTAAWAKYKYYAWTSRKSCWKYTSYMTWNGWTMTRNTCTAAARWWKNTYAANNNNTAYACCAATMNTKTGMWWWSSYWYSWGMSCYACNCASCGMTKWGYWSCWKKSSAAKCKNAGRCNNCSTTMARSGNCARWNGRTKWKGMYSWGSMWGNCGTTSYWWKRMWKRYNTGMRGCWANNNAKATGGNANTTSAWWWCTKMACMKTATYWRMWRAAGTGCCTGCAGGGTTAAATTTTGATAAAAACCCAAGTGATTCTGATCAAGTAACACCAATAATGATTTTACAAGGTCGACCTGTTAGCACATGGTTTGATTTGACTGAAAGGGTGATTCATTTAAGCGAAACTTTACATCAGTATGCAAAGGACTCCAATGGAAAGTTGTTCGTTATAGAATCTAAAAGCGATCTAAAGAGTTACCTAGCAAAAAGAAAATTAGACCGAAATATTACCGCTGGCTTATTAGGAATTGAAGGTGCTCAAGCACTCAAAGGTGATATAAATAATCTGCAACGAGTTTATGATGCAGGCGTGAGAATGATCGGTCTGACTCATTTTTTTGATAATGAAGTTGGTGGTTCTGCTCATGGTATAGATAAAGGTGGTATTACTGAATTTGGAAAGCAACTAATACCTGAAATGGAAAAGCTTCATGTATTAGTCGATATCGCTCACGCTTCACCTACTTTGATCGATGATGTTTTGGCWATWGCGACTAAACCGATTATTGTTTCTCATACAGGCGTTAAAGGTACTTGTGATAATGTTCGGAATTTGTCGGATGATCACCTGATTAAAATTGCAAAGACCGGCGGTATTATTGGTATTGCTGTATTTGAACATGCCGTTTGTGGAACAACCGCTAAGGCGATTGCTAAAGCTATTAAATATACGGTTGATTTAGTTGGCGCAAAACACGTTGCTTTAGGTAGTGATTTTGAAGGGGCAATTACAGCAATTTTTGAAGTTTCAGGTTTACCTCTTGTTGTTCAAGAGTTATTAGCTATGGGAATGTTAGAAGGGGATATTCGTCTAGTGATGGGCGAAAATGTAAAAAGGGTTTTATTGGAAAATTTACCGAATTGATTTTCTATTGGAAGGTTATAGGTATTCGCAAATCAACTCAATCTACATACCAATTATTACAAAGAAGCTATGTGAGATAAGGTTTCAGGATGAGATCTAACAAGCTTTAACAAAGTAACAGCCTGTTCATTTGGCTTACTTCGACCTTGTTCCCAATTTTCTATAGTTCGTGAAGAAGTACGTAGRTATTTWGCAAAAACRCCRCGTGACATGTTAAATTTTTCACGAAGACGTACAATYTCCTYGGGTGAAATTTTAAGTTCGTTAGGTGTTTCAAATACATGAGTTTTTAAAGTTAGTTTGTTTTCAGAATGCAACTTAGCGTCGATTAAGGCTGAACTAAGCTCATTAAAAAGATTACGACTGCTCATTTTTCCATTCCTGCATAAATAGCTTTAATTGTTTTCTCTCATTTGGCGTTAAATCTGTCACTTCATTTTTAGCATAAATAGTTAATAAATAAAACCTTTTGAAATTATCAAAATAATAATAAATTACTCGGGCGCCTCCTCGCTTTCCTTTACCTTTAGCTGCCACCCTAACTTTGCGCAAACCTCCTGTACCTTGTATTACAGCACCTACTTTAGGATTGCTTAGAAGTTCACTTTGGAAATGCCGATATTCATCATCATTAAGATAATTTTGACGATATTTATCGAAAATTGGTGATTCTACAAAGATTCCTTTCATAAGTTGACTATACGTTAATAACGTATAGTTTTCAAATGAAATTGTTATCTTGGTGTGTATCTAATAGTCTGTATTCTGGCTCTGCAGGTTTGCATATTTAAAGTACAGCTTTAAATATGCAAACTTGTCATCTTGACCATATCATTTTTTTAAATTGTAGGTTGTGGTAGAGCAACGCGAAACCCAACAAAATTGCTAAATCAACCTATGTTCTTGTTGCTTAACTCGAAAGCTAAACGAAATCAATTAATTACACTTATATCTTTAACATTTTTTGTTGGTTTTCGTTCCTCTACCCAACCTAGGGATTAAGCATCATTAAGTATCTCATTATGGATTTTTAGAACTTTATCAATATATTCCAATGCCTTTTCTACAAAAAACTCTCTAGATTTATTGATTCTAAATGGGTCAAGAAGCTTGTGAAGAGAGTTCTCTAGTTCAGCATAGTTTTTCGTTTCGAATTCTTTAATTATCCTAAAACGATAAGGGACTCCCGTTGTATAAAGCTGACTAATTCTAGCATCCACACTGCCAGTAGTAATTCCTATTTTAATTATTTCTTCTCCATTTTTATCATATAAATGGGTGCCCAAAACGTAAAGAGTTCCGACACCTTTCTCAAGTTTGTTAAGATCTTCGGGTAAAGCCCCATTTCCATCCATTTGATCTGCAGGAGAAGACAGAATGCTCAGTTTCACTGGTTTTTGCGTCTTATCAGCGTATACATTGCTTATTGATCTTGAAACCGTATAGATCTGAGCCAAAAGAGCATGATCTAAATTTTTATAGTGTTTCTTATCAACATTACGCTTATGGGTTTCAGTTCCATAATAAGCGGGATAATTTACTTTTATTATTTCTCTGATTTCTTGTGGGGTTAAACCGTCAGAATAATCTGCTAAAATTTTTCTGATAAGATCTGAAAATTTCATATAAATTCTTCCTTAACATTCAATTACAAATAGAATACCCGCATATGAACAGTTTCCTTAATCTTTCACCCACTTAGCAACATCCTTAGCATAATAAGTCAAAACAGCATCCGCTCCAGCCCTCTTAAACCCAACCATAGCCTCAAGCACACATTTCTGCTCGTCAATCCAACCGTTAGCCGACGCCGCTTTGAGCATCGCATATTCACCACTCACATGATATGCCATCACCGGGACTTTAAAGTTTTGTTTGGCGCGGTAAATCACATCAAGATACGGCATGCCTGGTTTCACCATAATCATATCTGCGCCTTCTTGAATATCTAATGCGATTTCATGAAAAGCTTCATCGCCATTGGCGGGATCCATTTGATAAGTTTTTTTATCGGCTTTTCCTAAACTTGCACCCGATCCAACCGCATCTCTAAAAGGTCCATAAAAAGCAGAGGCATATTTTGCAGAGTAAGCAAGAATTTTTGTATTGATAAATCCTTCTGACTCTAACGCTTTTCTGATTGCGCCAATTCTCCCATCCATCATGTCTGATGGGGCAACAATATCGCAACCGGCTTTTGCATGGCTGATGGCTTGCTTAACCAAAATTTCGCTGGTGATATCATTTAACACATAGCCAGCCTCATCAATAATGCCGTCCTGTCCGTGACTGGTGTAAGGATCTAATGCGATATCGGTAATGACGCCTAATTCTGGAAATTTTTCTTTAATTGCTTTTATGCTTGTTTGTACTAAACCACTATCATTATAAGCTTCTTCCGCTTGCAAAGATTTTATTGAACTGCTCACAACGGGGAAAATAGCAATCGCTGGAATTCTAAGCTCTACAACTTCTTCCAACTCTATCAATAAATTATCTAGACTTTTTCTTTGTACACCCGGCATTGAAGTAATATCTTCAATTTTATTTTCGCCTTCTAAAACAAAAACAGGGTAGATTAAATCATCCACCGTTATTTTATTTTCAGCCATTAATCGTCGAGAAAAATCATTCGCTCGCATTCTTCGTGGTCGTGCGTTTGGAAAACTTTTATCTAAATTAACTAATGACATTTTACTTTTCTCTAAACCCAGTCTTTTGGTTTTAAATAATATTCTGTTAGTTTTTCTTCTTCACTACCCGCTTCAACTTGATGGTCATATTCCCACCCGACATTAGATGGCAAAGACATCAAAATAGATTCTGTACGGCCACCGGTTTGCAACCCAAATAATGTACCGCGATCATAAACTAAATTAAATTCCACATAACGACCGCGACGAATTTTTTGAAAGGCTTGTTCTCGTGAACTATAGGGTGTTGTTTTTCGTTTCTCAATAATAGGTACGATGCCTTTTATATAATGTTCACCGACACTTTTAGTAAAGGCAAAAGCTGTTTCAAAATCAGGGGCATTTAAGTCATCAAAAAATAAGCCTCCAATRCCTCGAGCCTCGTTACGGTGTTTAATATRAAAATAATCATCGCACCATTTTTTATATTTTGGATATGCTTCATCACCTAAAGGTTCACAAGCTTTCTTAGAAACTTGATGCCAGTGCTCACAATCTTCTTGAAAACCATAATAAGGCGTTAAGTCAAAACCACCACCAAACCACCATACGGGATCAGCTCCTTCTTTTTCCGCGATAAAAAACCGTACGTTCATGTGAGAAGTAGGAACATAAGGATTATGAGGATGAATCACTAAAGAAACCCCCATAGCTTGAAAACTTCGTCCCGCTAATTCTGGTCTATTGGCTGTTGCAGACGCTGGCATAGAATCGCCAAAAACATGAGAAAAATTTACCCCACCTTTTTCAATCACTGCGCCGTTTGCTAACACTCTAGTACGACCGCCACCACCTTGATCTCGATCCCATTCATCTGTAATGAATTGACCCTTTCCATCAACATTTTCTATAGATTTACAGATGTCGTCTTGTAGATGAAGAAAGAATGATTTTATTTTTTCAATTTGAGGCATGGCAGGTGTCACATTTGATCTATTGGGATTATAGAGTGGGGTCAGAGTCAAATTTGTTTTAGACAAACAAATTTGACTCTGACCCCTGAATTAAAGCAATTTATTTTGGTTTGTGACTACTCAATAAGCAAAATGCTTTTAAAACACTTTGACGAGAAATCATTCCGACGACAACATCTTTATCAAGCACGGGATACATTCGCACACCGTCTTTTAAAAAGCGTTCAGCCACATCGGTAATATTATCGGTTGGATGAACTGTGTTAACTTCCTTTGTCATTCTATCTTCAACTAAGTCTCCGTAATCTTGATTATAAACGGCACTTAAGACTGTATGCAGACAATCCTTTTCAGAAAGAAAACCTATTAAACGTTTATGGTCATCTAATACTGCTGCTCCACTAAGACGATACTCTTGAAATGTATGAGCGGCTTCAACAATATCCTGTCCTGGCTTTAGAGTAATCATCGCGGACGCCATATAATCTTTTACAATTAAAGAATCTAACATTTAATTTCCTCGTTTAGTCTTATTATTATTTCTATTTTTGATTTACTTTTTTAGCCGTTTTAAAACTACAAATTTGTTTTAACAACATCGGCAAGTTGATTAGCTAACCGCTCTACTTGTGCGTTATCTTCACCTTCTATCATCACTCGAATTAAAGGCTCTGTTCCAGATGCTCTTAAAAGCACTCTTCCTGTATCAGCTAATTCATTTTCTACTTCTTTTACCGCTTCTACTACTTTTGCATTTTTCATAGGATCTTGACGTTTTGATACTTTCACATTCACCATCGTTTGTGGGTATTTTGTCATGCCATTTTTTAATTCAGCAAGCGATTTTTTCTCATTTGCCATTACAACTAAAACTTGCAAGGCGGCAATAATGCCATCACCCGTTGTGTTTTTATCAAGACAAATTAAATGCCCA
>NVTT01000056.1 GCA_002401655.1 Gammaproteobacteria bacterium
TTTTTCTAAATGATTTTTTGGATGGCGGCATTTTAATCCGCACGCCAATATTTAGCCAAAACAATTTGGATCCAAGAGAGTCATTAATCGAGTTATCAAAAAACCATATTTCCTTGATACCTATCGGCTACATCGCGGTTTATTTTACTCATCAAAATATTAGTTTAAGGCAGTATCAGACAATTATAACGGCCACCATTATATTATTTTTGGGTTTGATTCTTGGTGCTATTTTGGCGCAAAATATGGCTCGTAATATTACAACTCCCATCATTTTATTAGCCAATGCTGTTAAACGTATAAAAGAAGGCCAACTAAACGTTCAAATACAATCTAACGCTAGTGGTGAATTACAAACATTAGTGAATGGTTTTAACAGTATGAGTGATTCTCTTTTTGAAGCGCGGGAAGAAATGCAAGTAGCAATCGAACAGGCAACAGCCGATATAAATTCGACAAATACAGCACTTGAAGAACAAAATGTTGAATTGAATATAGCCCGTAAAGAAGCAATTGCCTCTAGCCGAGTTAAATCTGAATTTTTAGCGAATATGAGTCATGAAATAAGAACACCAATGAATGGAGTGATTGGGTTTACAAATTTGCTTTTAAAGACGCCGTTAAATGAAAAACAAAAATTACATTTGCAAACGATTAGTAATTCATCAGCAGGTTTGTTAAAAATAATTGATGATATTTTGGATTTTTCTAAAATTGAAGCTGGCAAAATGAATATGGAACAGCATTCGCTAAATCTCACAAACTGTATCGATGACACTTTGGCATTATTAGCTCCTAGTGCACAAGCGAAGAATTTGGAAATTATTGGAATTGTTTATAAAGAAGTACCCAAAAATTTGTTAGGCGATGCAGGTCGTATTTCACAGATTCTAAATAACCTTTGCGCCAACGCGATAAAATTTACAGAAAAGGGAACGATTCAAGTTCGAGTCATGCTCGAAAATCAAACCGACAGTCGAGTTAGGTTAAAGTTTAATATTAGTGATACTGGTATTGGTTTAAGTGAAAAACAACAAAAGATATTATTTCAAGCATTTACTCAAGCTGATACTACGACAACCAGGCGCTTTGGCGGTACAGGTTTAGGATTGGTTATTTCGAAAAAACTAATAGAATCGATGAATGGGAAAATCGGACTGGATAGCCAAGAAAATATTGGCTCCACCTTTTGGTTCACACTCGAATTGGCTAAAGATTTAAATGCAGAGCCTGTAACCGTTTTCGGATTCCCAGGCAAGAAAATTCTATTTCACGATGCAAACAATCTTTCTCAGCTGGCAACTAAATATTTACTCAATCAATTAGGAACTCAAATTGATACGGCTAATAGTATTGATAATCTAGAGAGTTTGGTGACTAAATCTAATCGACTAGATAAAGATATTCATCTAATCATTGTTGGAGGTTACGAAGCTAATAATCAACAATTGAAACAGCTTCAAGAAATAGCAGGAAAACTTGAAATTCCGTTGGTCATATTAATTAATTCCAATGATCACCATATCATTCGCACTTTTATTGACTCAGATTTTGATAAACATCTATCAAAACCGCTAACGCTTAACTCAACCTATGAGATTTTATCTAAGTGGTTAAATCATGGACAGGCAAGTTTACCGCTAACTAAAGTGAGCAACACAAAACTCATTAGAAAAGATCTTAGGATTTTATGCGTTGATGACAATGACGCGAACTTGAGATTGATACAAGCTTTCGTTGATGATTTTGATTTACAGGCAGATTTTGTTGATGGAGGTTCTAAAGCAGTACATAAAGCCTCAATTTGTAATTACGATCTCATTTTTATGGATATACAAATGCCTAGTATGGATGGTATTGCTGCAACCAAAGAAATTAGAAAACTTAATCAACATAATTCTAAGATACCAATTGTCGCGTTAACGGCTCATGCGATCAAAGGAGAAAGGGAACGTATCATTGAATCTGGCATGGATGATTTTTTAACCAAACCTATCGCTCAAGATGACTTAAGGAAAAACATACAAAAATGGACAAAAAGCGCAGTGGTTTATAAAACCAAAAAGCCAGTAGAAGAGCCTGTATCTACGAACACAAAAAAAGACAATGTTAGATCCGTCGATTGGAAATTAAGTCTGAGAAACTCAAATGGCAAAGAGGATTTAGCAAAACAGATGTTGGAAATGCTGATCCAAAGTTTTGGCGAGTCAGAAAGAAAACTATCGTATTTTTTGAAAAATAATGATCTTGAAAAATTAATTGCAGAAGTTCATAAAATTCATGGTGCAACTGCTTACTGTGGCGTGCCATTGTTAAAGGAGTTGGCATGTAAGTATGAATCGGAATTGAAATTACATGGGGTCTCCCATGACGCTAAGATAGTTAATGATTTATTTATTAAGGAAATGAAATCAGTAACAAAAACATCTAAAAAATATCTATCTTAATAAATAGCCATTGGTATTTCGCAAATCAACTTATTTGTGTTACTTCGATTGAATTAAATTCTGTAGATAGTGAAAAATGATTCAGATTTTTTAAAGCAACAACGTTAAGTAACCTATCATCTATAATGTCAGTAATTTCACAAGTAATTATTTGGTTGTTTAATAAATATTTCGTTTGTAACTCCATAATCACTTTATGATAATTTGGCGTGTATCCGCAGTAACGATAATAACCTTTAGCTGTTTCTCTACCCTCACCTTCAAAAAGTACGTCACAACATACACCTAACATATTCTGAAGCTGTTTTACTTTTACTTCTTCTGCAAATATGTGCATTTTTTTACTTCTGGTCTTTTTTATTTGACTTTCTATTTGATGGGGTAATTGTGCAGCTTTAGTTCCCGCTCTTTTTGAGTATGAAAAAACATGGACATGCCCAAAATTTGCCTGCTTAATCATATCTAATGATAAAGAGTAATCCGCATCTGACTCATCTGGAAAACCAACAATAATATCAGTTGTAAAATTGAATCTTGGAATGAGCTTTTTTACTTTCTGTACAAGGGCTAAGAAAGTTTCAGACTTACAGCGACGCGACATCTTCTTGAGTATTTTATTACTACCACTTTGAATAGGTAAATGCATATGTGGCATTAACCTTTTATTTTCAAACAGCTCGAAAAAATTATCGGGTAGATCCCAAGGCTCTACTGAAGCAAAGCGGATCCTTGGAATCGTGGTTTTTTTCAATATAGCACTAACCAATTGATAAAGACTAAGGTCAATATCACTACCATAGCCACCTACATGTACACCGGTAATAACAATTTCTTTAATACCTGCTTTTGTCAAACGATTGATCTCTTCAACAATATCTTCGATACTTCTAGAAACCTCATCGCCACGAGCAATTGTTACTATACAATAACTACATCGATACCGACATCCATCTTGGACTTTAATAAATGCTCTTTCTTTATTTCGGGTAAATAAAGCAGACGCTCCCGGTTCGCTAGCAGCAAAAGGCATTTCACTAAAATCTAAAAGTTCTCTAGCTTTCTCAGCTAACTTATTTTTATCCTTATTGGATACTACAAGATCAACACCTAAAAGATCTTGTGCCTCTTCTTTTTCCAACGAAGCATAACAACCAGTGATTATTATTTTTGCAGTTGGATTATTTCTATGATACCGCCGAATGGTTTGTCGAGATTTTCTTGAAGCTTCACCGGTTACTGCACAAGTATTAATGACTATTAATGTAGCATCGGCTTGCTCGCTAACAACAGAGATTCCAAATTGAGAAAAATCGTTCGCCCAGGTTTGTAATTCAGCCTCATTAAGCCGACAGCCTAACGAAGTAAGATAAACTTTCATTTAATTGTACCGATTATAAAGATGAGTAGGCAAATCATATTCTTTTCAATTAATGTCGTCTTTTTAACGTCCAAGCCCAATCGAGTTTGGCAATTATTGGCTCAATATTAGCCTCGTCAATGACTTCACACTTTACAACAAACGATCCCTTGTCATCAGAATGCAATAAAGTAATCTGTTCATCAGTTAAAGAAGCCGTAGCTCTAAGCGCACCAGTGGAGCGTTTAACATAATCAATTGATACATTTTTTAACACGGGGGTTTTGTTATCTGGAATATGCATCCCTAGCGCCATGCCTGTAGCCGTTTCTGCAACGAGCATTGAAGCGGCTGCGTGTAATGTACCAATGTGATTTCTAACTTTCGATTTATTTTTAATTATAAAAATAGAACGTTTTAAGGATAAATCAATACATTTCACTCCAGCAGTACCGACAAATTTCACCGTTTTACCTAAAACAAATGACAATAAACGGTACCTGAGCCACGCGGGTCTTTTGTTCAATTTATCTACAACTTTAGCCAATTGATTTTTCATTGTATTTTCTCGTCTATCTCTATTGATAGTTATTTTACGTTTAGCGCCAAAACCTCGATACAATCCCTGTTAATCGAGGCAATTTACTATCACTCTCCCATGCTTTTTACGATTGAGTAAATCATCAAAAACGCTAGAAACCTCTGATAATTTAACTTCCTCGGTTAGGATATCTTTGAGTGATTTTGGTTTGAAATCTAATCCTAATCTTTCCCATATTCTGCGTCTAAGTGGCATTGGACAATTAGTTGAACTGACACCTAGAATACTCACACCCCTTAAAATAAAAGGAAAAACAGTTGAATTATATTTATGTGTATCCGCTAGACCGATACTGGCAATATTTCCCCACAGTTGGGTATGAGCAATGAGTTTACTTAATAATTGACCGCCAACATTATCAATAACACCACCAAAGAGCACTTTATCTAATGGTCTTTCACTTAAATTGAGAGTGTCCGCAGAGCAAACCTTAGTCGCACCAAGAGATTCAATAAACGAATAATGCTCATTTCGACCACTAATTGCTATCGTTTCAAATCCAAGCCCTGACAATATGCTAATAGCATTACTACCGACGCCGCCACTTGCTCCGGTAACCGCGATAGGCCCTTTATCTTGAGTWTGATCATTGACTAACATCCTATGAATCGCWAGRGCWGCRGTAAATCCMGCRGTTCCTAWAATCATAGTTTCTTTTAAGCTCAATCCYTTMGGCARTGGWATCACCCAA
The DNA here is from genome assembly GCA_002401655.1 of Gammaproteobacteria bacterium. Lineage (GTDB taxonomy): Bacteria > Pseudomonadota > Gammaproteobacteria > Enterobacterales > Kangiellaceae. The sequence goes on from NVTT01000056.1 coordinate 5,097, forward strand.
TCYGMRGGTACMCGMGCRTATTGAGATAATCCKCCATCGTGAYTTTCWCCCATTCCACAGCCRTTGACCAAKACCTCATCGCCWGCCTTAAATCGTTCATCACTGCTTGATTCAACAACGCCAGCAAGGTCAATTCCACCATTGAGTGGAAAACGTTTCAATATTGCACCTTTACCGGTCGCAGCTAGAGCATCTTTATAATTAATACCCGAATAGTGAACGTTAATCAGGACATCGCCATCACTTAATTGCTCAAGCTCCAGTTGCCCCAACTTGTGAACGACGTTATCGTTTTCTTTATAGATACGACAGGCTAAAAAACTCATTAAGTGCTCCTACTATTGTGAAGACTCAATTATCCTTGAAAATTAGACTTAGCTCAATTGCAATAATGAAAATTCTATTGTCTTACTGAGACTTGAACTGAATAATTGTCTATTCACTCAATCTTCACTTGTTTTCGCTAGATTAAAAGGTTATAACGGTCGGATAAAAAATAAATACCACGATTAAATCTACGCATAATAACAAGATAGGACAAATTATGAACAAACCAGAAATAAAAGATTTTTTAGGGCAGCCAGGAGGATTAACCACGCTATTTTACACTGAAATGTGGGAACGCATGAGTTATTACGGTATGCGCGCGCTACTAGTTTTATTTATGACGGCTGCGTTACAAGAAGGTGGAATGGGGTTAACCGTWATGACCGCTGGGGCAATTTACGGATTATACACWGGAAGYGTCTATTTTATGGGYTTRCCTGGMGGTTGGTTAGCKGATCGATTATTTGGCGCTCAAAAAGCGATATGGTATGGCGGCATCATCATAATGATCGGGCACATCATTTTAACCATCCCAGACGATAGAGCTTTTTTTGTTGGTTTGATATTTGTAATTCTTGGCACAGGCTTATTAAAGCCTAATATCGGAGCGATGGTTGGTCAACTATACAGTGCTGAAGATAAACGTAGAGATAGTGGTTATGCTATTTATTATATGGGGATCAACATAGGTTCCATTATTGGTAATTTTGTCACTGGTTATTTAATGGATAACGGAGGTTGGCATTGGGCGTTTGGTGCGGCAGCAGTTGGTATGGCGATCGGTTTAATTCAATATCGATTAACTACGTACAAGCTATGTGGCATTGGAAACAAACCCCCTTTACCGCTATCAGAAGCCGCTCAGAAGAAAACTTGGATGGTGATTGGCATATCTTTATTGGCTATAATCGTTGTTACCTACTCTGCATTAGAAGGCTTATTTACTATTAATCCTGTAGTCGTTGCACAATACGTTGCTATTTTGTTTACACTTGTGTTTTTTCTCTATTATGGTTTAATTTTCTTTTTTGGTAATTTAACAGATGATGAGAAAAAACGATTAGGCGCTCTTCTTTTAGTCTGTATTGCATCGGCTTTCTTCTGGTCAGGATTTGAGCAGGCGGGTTCATCTTTAAATTTATTTGCTCAAAATTATACGGATCGAATGATCGGTACTTTTGAAGTTCCAACGCCTTGGTTTCAATCTGCAAATTCTATATTTATTGTTGTACTAACACCATTTTTTGCTGCACTTTGGATTAACTTAGCAAAACGTTTAGTTAGTCCTTCATACGGATTAAAAACAGCCGCCGGACTAATCATAATGGCTAGCGGATTTATTGTAATGTACTTTGCTGCACAGCTAGCTGCAAAAGGGTTAAAAGTTGCTCCTTATTGGTTAATTACCACTTATTTCATCCACACTGTTGGCGAATTGTGTTTAAGCCCTGTCGCGCTAAGTGCGGTTAGCAAGCTGTCACCTCGTCGTTTTGCAGGCCAAATGATGGGGATTTTTGTTTTAACTTATTCGATTGGTAGTATTATTTCTGGACTGCTTGCCGGTCGCTTCGATCCTAACAATATCGAGCAAATGCCATCGCTTTACATGCAAATTAGCATAATTAGTATTGCTGTTGGTGTAATCATTTTACTTCTGAGCTTTAAAACACGAGCATGGGAACTATTGGCAGAAAAAGATAGCGAGGAGCAAACCACTTCAAGTTAATCTTAATTTATTGGTGTCATAAAAAAGGCCGTTCATAATGAACGGCCTTTTTTGTTAATGCGCTATTCTAATTCAAATTAATCATCTTCAAAATTTAAAGAAATCGCGATAATCTTTCTCATAAAGTCTCGCTCTTTTCTAAAGCGCTTTTTGAGATCATCCATTTCTTTTTCTAAAGTGTGAACACGAACATCCATTGGAGAGGCATCCGAAGGTAAACCTTGAGGTTGCATCATTGTGGTTTGCTGAACTGGACCGGAATCTTTACCGGCATCATTTTCATCGTTTATTTCTTCGGTAACTAATTTAACGATTTCGCCATCTATACGATTTTTTTCTTCCAAAAATCCATAAAGCAACAATCGATCACAGGTACTGTTAATAATTCTTGGTACGCCGGAACTAAAGTCGTAAATAAGCTGAAAAGCTTCGGCAGTGAATGCCGGGTTGTTATCCCAGCCGACCTTACTTAATCTATGTTCTATATAGGATTGAGTTTCTTCACCGTCTAGATGCGACAGGTGATAAGAAGCGGTTACCCGCTGTCTTACTTGCTCTAAGTTAGGCGCTCTCAAGTTTTCTCGAAATTCTGACTGACCTAATAGGAATATTTGTAACAGCGTTCTTCCGTCATAAACCATATTAGAGAGCATTCTTAACTCTTCAATGGTTTCAAATGGCAAATTTTGTGCTTCATCAACAACAAGCATGCAACGCTTACCTTCTTGGCTTCTTGCGGTAAAGTAATTTTCTAGATTTTTAATTAATGAAGCTTTTTCATTATCTTTATGAGCTAAACCAAATGATGCTGCCACCATTCTTAAGATCTCAATAGAATCAAGTTGAGTATTAATGAGCTCAGCTGCAACAACGTCATCTTTACCATCTAGGGAATCAAAAAGCGTACGAACCAGCGTACTTTTACCGGTACCTACATCGCCTGTAACAACAATAAAACCTTCGCCTTGCGACAGACCATATTTTAGATAGGCAAGTGCTCTTTTATGAGTACTACTACCATAAAAAAAGAAAGGATCTGGCGTCAATTGAAAAGGTTTGCCAGATAATTTGTAATACGACTCGTACATAGAATTTCCTTACGCTTAACGACCGTCTTTTATTAAATTCCTCTCACAATATCTATACTAGAGATAATGAAGAAGACTATTATTAGACATAGCATATACATCATTGAATTATGAGAACATTATACTCAATGAGATCGATAAGTACAGGTTAAATAAATGGCAATGTGTAACTAATTTTGCCTGTTTAAAATACGCTTGTTAGCAGAAGATAGTAGCAATAATCCATTTTGTCTAACATTGACTTAAGTTTTTTGCTGGTACTCATTAATTTAAACAATAAATTGACCAAAATACTTGAAACAAGAACCTTTAAACGCTGGAACTCAATTAGATTGAGAGTTAGAATCGCTATCCAAATTATTATTAATTCCTTTATCTATCATCTATTTATTTAGTCGATTTTAGGCACAAGATTCTTGAGGTATAAAATGAGCGGTTACAGCGCCATTTCAGCAGTATTAACAGGTAAAATGTCGGCAGGTGAAATTGTCACCGTTAAAGGTTGGGTAAGAACAAAAAAAGACTCAAAAGCCGGTTTTTCATTTATCAACTTGCATGATGGCTCTTGCTTTGACGCTATTCAAATTATTGCTCCAAATGATTTAGCTAATTACGAAAGCGAAATCCTCAATGTGACTACTGGCGCATCTTTGGCGGTTACCGGTAAACTCGTAGAATCCCAAGGGAAAGGTCAAAAATTTGAAATACAGGCTGAAGAAGTTATTATTTACGGGCTAGTTGACGATCCAGCCAGTTACCCCATTCAACCTAAACCACATACCATGGAATATCTGAGGACCGTGGCTCACCTTAGACCAAGAACAAATGCGATAGGCGCAGTCACTCGAGTGCGAAATTGTTTAGCTCAAGCAGTACACCGTTATTTACACGGTGATGGTTTTAACTGGATCCATACACCAATAATCACTGCCAGTGATTGTGAAGGAGCCGGTGAGATGTTTAGAGTCAGTACCTTAGATCAAAACAACTTACCGCTAACTGATAAAGGTGAAGTGGATTATAACCAAGACTTTTTTGGTAAAGAGACATTTTTAACAGTATCAGGCCAATTAAACGTTGAGTCCTACTGTTTAGCCATGTCTAAGGTCTATACCTTTGGCCCTACTTTTAGAGCTGAAAACTCAAATACAACAAGGCATTTAGCGGAATTTTGGATGGTCGAACCTGAGATGGCTTTTGCAGATCTTAATGATAATGCGGATGTAGCAGAATCGATGATGAAGTACATATTTAAAGCGGTTCTAGATGAACGAGGAGACGATTTAGCCTTCTTTAATCAACGTGTGGACAAAACCGTCATCGAAAGACTTGAATGTGTGGTTAACGAAGATTTTGAACGAATGGAATATACCGAAGCGGTTAAAATTTTACAAAATTGCAATAAGAAATTTGAATACCCTGTGTCTTGGGGGACTGATTTACAATCCGAACATGAACGCTATTTAGCAGAAGAAAAGGTCGGCAAACCTATTATCCTGATGAATTACCCTAAAGACATCAAAGCTTTTTATATGCGAATGAATGATGATGAAAAAACAGTAGCAGCAATGGATATTTTGGCACCTGGTATTGGTGAGCTAGTAGGCGGAAGTCAACGTGAAGAAAGACTCGACGTGCTAGATGCAAGAATTGAGCAAATGGGATTACCCAAGGAAAATTATTGGTGGTACCGCGATTTACGTCGTTACGGCACTGTGCCACACGCGGGCTTTGGTATGGGATTTGAACGTGCGGTGATTTATGCAACAGGTATGCAGAACATACGGGACGTTATCCCGTTCCCTAGGGCGCCTAAAACGGCCGAATTTTAATCTTTTATTTTAAATCTTGTCTATAAACTAAAAACCGACCCATTAAGGTCGGTTTTTTAATTCGCGTTTTGGAATATTTATCTAATGAAAATATCCCTCTCCTACTATTGCTTTAGCTTCTCGCCAGCCTCCGAGCCAGTGTTCTTTTATATCGGTTGAAGAAAATGGACAAGCTTCGCTTGTTTTTCCCGAAATACCTGCGTTATATCCTTTAGTATGTGCTCTTTCGAATCTATCTCTTTTTTGTCTTTTCATATAAAACCTACCTCACTAGTCGATTGATTTGTCGGCTGAAGAAAACAAAATATTGAAAAATTCTATCTAATTTTTCTTCAACACTGGTTTGACAATAGAATGTACTAAAAAGTTTCGCCAATATTTAATTGTTCTTAAAAATCCTAAAAATAGTTCTTTTTATAACTAAAGTTAATATAGATTCGAGATACAAGCGTTATCCTTTTGTTTTAACTCGCTACTTTGTATTGATAAAGAATACAGAGCAATATTAATTTCGCAGTTTTTACAATAAATTCAGCTATACCTAGGTCTTTTATTTTCATACAATTGATGAACTAAGTAGTCGAGACTTGTCTATATTTTAATAATGCAAAAATAGCTTCGCTACTTCCAGGACCAATAGTAAATTGCAATGCATCCCCTTAATTAAAAAGGAATATCTTTGTCTAATTTTAACATCAGAACAACAATTGTTAGTTTCGTCTATTTTTCGATCTTTCTGTTCACATTAGTAGACACAACGAAAGCAGCCAATAATAACTTACCTGACATCGGAAGCAGTGCTTCTCAAGCATTGAGTCTCGCCAATGAGCAAGCTATTGGTGATTCTTATATGCGTCAACTGCGTTCTTTAGCACCCCTAATGAATGATCCTGAAGTGAATGATTATATTCAGCACCTAGGTTTTAAATTAGTTGAGAATAACCTTAGGGCATCAGACCGCCCTTTTCTTTTCTTTGTCATACAAAATTCAACTATCAACGCATTTGCATTACCCGGCGGATATATTGGCGTTCATACGGGCTTAATAACAAAAACTGATAACGAAAGCGAACTAGCGTCGGTTATCGGACATGAAATAGCACACGTTACTCAAAGACACCTTGCAAGAAGAATTGAACTTCAAAATCAAATGGCTATCCCTACGTTGGCCGCATTTGTCGCCGCCGTTTTAATCGCCAGCCAGTCCAAAAGTTCTGACGGCGCTATTGCGGCTCTTACTGGTTCACAAGGACTCGCACAACAAGCGATTATAAATCATACTCGTTCAAATGAGTCTGAAGCTGACAGAATCGGTATTACCACAATGTTTAGAGCGGGCTTTGATCCCGATGCCGTGGCATCCTTCTTCGAGAAAATGCAAGCGAATAGTCGATATCAGTCTAACTCTTTTGAATTTTTAAGAACTCATCCACTTTCACGCAACCGAATTACTGACGCTAGATTACGAGCGTCAGAATTTCCTAATAGACCTGTAATAGAAAAACCAACGTATAGTTTGATTAAGGAAAAGATTATTGCTTTAACCGCGCGCATTACTCCAACTCTATTACAATCATCAATAACCCGTTACAAAGATGGGCAATTTAATACTGATGCTAATATTTACGGTTATGCAGTATTGTTATCAAGAGCAAAACAATTAAAACAAGCGGAGCAGTTATTGCAAAGTTTGATAAAGAAATCACCTAACCAAACAAGTTATGCGATCGCGATGGCAGAACTCAATATCATAAAAGGTACCCCAAAGTATTCTTTATCTATCATTCAAGATTTCTTGGATAAGATTCCCGGAAATTTGGCTTTGATAGAAATGAATACGAAATTACTATTAGCTAATAATCAACCAGAAAAGGCCAGAGAATTAATGCTAGAAAACATCCATATGACGCTTCAAGCTCCCTATTTATTAAAACTTTTATCCCGAGCACAAGAAGAATCAGGTCATCATTCAGAAGTATTTGAAACGGAAGGAAACTATATGCTTTCGATGGGAGACTTGATTGGAGCAAGAAATCAATATTATCAGGCGCTAAACATCGAAACAGAAGATCCTTACGCTCGACAGAGAATTAACTCGCAACTCGCCAGAATAAAAGAGTTTCTTTACAAAAGAAGTTTACGGCACTAGCTTTTATACACTAGTTTTTAGACATATAGATCCAACCCAATACCTAAATCAGCCAGTTTTGATGACGCAATAATTTCGGTTTGCAGATAGAGATCTGAGCGTCTGTTAGTGTTAATTTCAGTTCGCTCGTTTTTTGATTTTAGCTTGAAGACTGTGTCTAACAAATTTGGATTAATCTTACTACTAGAGCTAGTATTAACGCCAGTTTGATTAGTCGTTGTTTTACTGGTCGATGACTCTATCTTATTAATGTCAAAAGAGTTTATCGTAGAGCGGTTTTGAGTTCTACTTAGTTTATCTGATGCAAACTGACGTTCTTCACCTATGGCAACTCGCTTTCTATTTGGCACAATCGGATTGTTATCAATAGGTGGATTAACCTTATTGGCCGAATAGCTGTTAATAGAAGATAGTATGTTCAAACTTAAATGCCAATCCTAAATTAGATCCGTTAAATATCGGAATTGCTTTTACTCAGACTTAGTCTTTATAGCGCATTATAGTTTATTTTTTAACCAATTTCTTTTTTGCCACGTTATTTCTTATATAAATTGGCTGTAATAGTTCTGGTTTTAACAGTTTATTAGCATTTAAAGCCGATTCTGCTATATCTAACATATCAACAGCATGTGGAAATTGATCTAGTAATTCAATAGTGTTCAGCTGTTTAATGGAATGATTAAATTCATATTCTGACCAGCCGTTGCCGATTTTGACGGCCTGAGCATTAATATCCCAGTTTCTAAATTCAATCTCTAAAGGATCAATGACGCGTTCAGATCCAACCAATTTAGCATTACCGTCATCCAGTCTTTCAAAAATGGCGAAATATACTTCCTTCATTCTCGCATCAATTGCACTCAAACAAATATTTGCCTTGGTTTTTTTGAATGCTCTAATTGCTAACATTTCTAATGAAGAAAACGCTATACAAGGTAAATTTGAAGCAAATGCTAAACCTTGAGCCACCGAAACGGCAATTCTTAACCCTGTAAACGCACCTGGACCCACACAACAAGCTATTGCATCAAGTTCAACCAGTGAGACATCTGCTTGTTTTAAGATATCATCGACCATTGGCAACAACAATTCCGCATGTTTGCGAGGCGCCAATTGAAATCTCTTAAAAACCTTCCCATCAAGCAATAAAGCGACAGAACAGGCTTCGGTTGATGAATCGATAGCTAAAATTTTACTCATTTATTTCTATCATCCTATTAATTCCCACTTGCTTAAATCTGTGAGAGTTATTGATCATCTAATTGTCGAACCCATCAATAAAATCAAGTACCGTATCCAAATCTCGGGTTCTTTTCATATCGGGCAAGCTATTGATGAATAATTTCGCGTAGTCTTTTCCCACTAATCGAGGGTCGCAAACACAGATAACGCCTTTATCCTCAATTCCTCTAATCAGTCGACCAACGCCTTGTTTTAAACTTAATACGGCGTCCGGTATTTGTAAATCATAAAAAGGATTACCGCCAGATTGTCTAGAACGTTGGATTTTAGCATTGAGAATGGGATCATCAGGTGGTGCAAAAGGCAATTTATCTATCACTACGAGTGAGAGATCTTGTCCTTGCACGTCAACGCCCTCCCAAAAGCTTCCCGTAGCAATTAAAACGGAATGCTCTTCCTCAACAAATCGTTTYAAYAAWGCTTCTTTRCTCTCTTCGCCTTGAACTAARCAATTAAATACACCGTATTCTTTCAAYTTYTCYGCGGCTAATTGWAGKGCYCTATGACTGGTAAAYAGTAAGAATGYTCKACCATTGGTTTTTTCTAAYAAAGGCARTACYGCTTCAAYAACTTTATAGGTGTGTTGTTTATGATTAGTGGATGGTAGACCTCTAGGTACGTAAAATAAAGACTGATTTTGATAATCAAACGAAGAAGGTAACTCTTTTTCTTTAATCCCATCCCATCCAAGCTCATTGACATAATGCTCAAAACTTTGATTGACCGTTAAAGTGGCTGAAGTCATTATCCAGCTAGATTCTGAGTAGCGGGAGCGGCTCGCTTGAAATAATTCTGCTACATCTAACGGAGTCGAATTTAATCGAAAGCTAGTTCGATTGGTTTCATACCAGTTGACTCGTATTCCCGTTGATTTGTTTCCCTCGGTAAAACCTTTAAGAGCCGATTTAAACGATAATAACCGGTCAAAACAAGATTCTAAGGTTTTAGTCCTAGTAGAATTAACTTTAACTATATCCAGTAAGGCATTAATTTTATCCGCTAAATTAATAATACCTTCCTCAGATGCTTCTATATTTCTCGCTCGAGAAGTTTGCCATTCTTCTTTAATATCAAAATTAGGCAGACTTAATCGAAATTCTTTAACTTCCTTTGCTAACCTTTCTGAATCTAACAATAAATCCCGGCAATCGGTTACTTGAGTTCGATACTCTAACTCTACTTCCTTGCAAACTTCGGTTAACTGACGGCTAGTTAAAGAATCGCCATAAAACTGATAAGCTGTTTTAGGTAAATGATGTGCTTCATCGATAATGAAAATGTCGGTATCGGGTAACAACTCTCCAAATCCATCTTCCTTTAGCACTAAATCCGCCAATAATAAATGATGGTTAACCACTAAGATTTTTGCTTTTCTCGCTCGGTCGCGCGCAGCCGCTAAATAACAGTCTTCTATCGCGGGACAGTCTTGACCTAAACAATTTTCTGCGGTGCTTGTTACGTACGGCACAATGCTAGAATTTTCAGGCAACGACGCTAGATCGCCTAAATCACCGGTCATCGTCTTATCTTTCCAGCGATTGATCATGCTCAGGTACTTAACCGCCTTTGGATCGGGTAGTTTTCCAGACGCTAACGTATTTTCAAGACGGTAATGGCATAGATAGTTATTGCGACCTTTCAGCAATGCAATTTTAGGATTAATTTTTAATATCTTAAGAATATTGGGTAGATCGCGCTTAAACAATTGATCTTGAAGATTTTTAGTTCCAGTAGAAACAACCACTTGCTTCTCAGAAAGCAAAGCTGGCAATAAATAAGCGAAAGTCTTTCCTACGCCAGTACCCGCTTCTATAAGTAGATTAGACCGTGACTGAATAGCCTCGTTTACGGCCACAGCCATTTCTTGCTGTTCTTCTCGAGGCTCAAATAGTGGGTTGTTTTTAGCGAATTCACCGTCTTTACCTAAAGATTCTAGAATACGCTCTTGCGATATTTTCAATCCTCTACATCCCAAACTAATTGACCAATAGCCTTATATTTTGCAATGGTCATTGACCCCCTCTTACTAACAGGCAATTTATCTAACTCCTTTTCAATCACTAAACGATCGACTTTAAATATTTGACAGGGTTGATACTGTGGATCATAAATCACCATTAATAAATGATTCCAATCAAAGTGAAGACCTAATTGCCCCAGCTTTTGTCTAGCCTTGCCACCTTTGAAAATAACTCGACCTTTGATCAAATAACGCTCATCAAGCGTTTCATTTGAGGCGTCTAGGCTATTTGAAGCATCTATGCCCTCTTGACCCACAATTTTATTTAAGCCRATCAGRTTAATTGCATCAAATCTAGCAAGYTCTTCCGTSACAGGTAACGCCTGTCCCGTTTGCTCTCGATAATCYGAAGCTAACTGCCGAGTTTGYGMCATTAACATGCCAACATCGTAACTGCTAACCGATGCTTTCATTGTTTCATTAGCGCTGATGTCATTCAAATCATCTGAATTGATAGCTTCAGTTCTTGAGTCAGATGTAGATGTTGAATTGGTCATGAAGTTGGTAACAAGCGCTTATTCGAATGATTAAAACTAGTATACCAATCTCATGCAATTATATCGATATGAGAGTGTGTTTGTTCTTCTTTATGCTTTGAATAAACGCTTTGATTTGAGTTATTACCTTTCTTTTTTTTCTTGTTTTTTGAATTTGAGTATTCTACAAACCGTTCTTTCGCCTGAATAGAGATATCCAGTTGATCGCCAATCGACTTAGATGGTGTCACCGGCATAGCTGTTGAAACCTGCCCCTTAGGTTTAACAAGCTGTCCATCAACTGGCGGTTTTTTGATTTCTCCGATAAACATAGTTCTATTATCGGCTAAAAAACACTCAAATTTAGTTTTTTTATTATAAAAGCCGTATTTACTCCTTTAAATTCAAATATATAGCGATAATTTTTAATTTAATAAAAACAGACGGCTTTAAATTCACTGCTATACTTAAATTAGTAAGTTTCTAATGATTGTTTCAACAACCTATAAGACAAATTTGATGCCTAATAAAATAGCAAAAWTAACCCGTAAAGCGCGTCTAAAGAAAAAATACCTRCCAAAACAAGTCTGTTTATTGCCCATTAGTGAGCGWCCATTTTTTCCRCCTCAAACYCTGCCAATYTTRATGAATGAGGARGAATGGCATGACACCATTGAATTTATACATGAGGAACGAAAAAATATCACCGGGTTAGTCCTAGTAAGAAATCCTCGACCTGAGGACTCTAAACCTGAAGAATTTCATGAAATCGGAACTTTAGTTAAAATTCATCATCCCGTGTTAACGTCAGGAAAAGTACAGTTTATCGCCGAAGGTATTCAACGATTTCGGATAAAAAAATGGATCAGCAAAAAACCTCCTTTTATCGTCGAAGTCGAATACCCGGTTGAGCCAGAATATGATGAAGCAGACGAGATCAAAGCCTATGCAATGGCTATTATCAATACTTTGAAAAAATTAGTACCACTCAACCCTCTATATAGCGAAGAATTAAAATTTTTCCTTAATCGTTTTAATCCAAATGAACCATCTCAATTGGCTGACTTTGCAGCCAGTGTAACAACGGCTACTAGAGAAGAGCTACAAGAGGTATTAGAAACCGTACATCTAAAAAAGAGAATGGAAAAGGTTTTAGTGCTGATTCAAAAAGAATTAGAAGTCGCTGAACTACAAAAAGACATTCAATCCAAAGTAGAAGATTCACTGTCCGATCATCAAAGACAATTCTTYTTAAAAGAGCAAYTAAAAGCGATACAAAAAGAGTTAGGTATTGCAAAAGATGACAAAACCGCTGATCTTGAGCATTTTGAAACTAATTTAAAGGGTAAAACCCTACCACAACTGGCACGTCGCAAATATGAAGATGAAATGGATAAACTATCGGTTTTAGAATCCGGTTCACCTGAATATGCAGTCACGCGTAATTATCTAGATGTGTTTTCTAGATTACCATGGGGTATTCATAGCAAAGATAATATGAATTTGCCCTCCGCAAAACGCGCATTAAATTTACACCATGCTGAACTTGGCGATGTAAAAGAAAGAATTATCGAATTTTTAGCCCTTGGTGCGTTAAAAGGTGAAATGTCTGGCTCAATCATTTTGTTAGTCGGTCCGCCAGGTGTCGGAAAAACTTCAATAGGAAATTCTATTTCTAAAGCTTTAAGGCGAAAATTTTATCGATTTTCTTTAGGCGGTATGAGAGATGAAGCTGAAATTAAAGGGCATCGTAAAACTTATATAGGGGCAATGCCCGGTAAAATAATCCAAGCGCTTTCGGAATGTGAAACGGCGAACCCGGTGATTATGTTAGATGAAATCGACAAAGTCGGTTCAAGCTATCAGGGCGATCCCTCCTCCGCATTATTGGAGGTATTAGATCCTGAGCAAAACAGCCAATTCTTAGATCACTACCTCGATGTGCGCTTTGATTTGTCTAAAGCTCTGTTTATTTGCACAGCGAATCAATTAGATACCATTCCAAAACCATTGCTCGATAGAATGGAAGTCATAAGACTCTCAGGTTATATCACCGAAGAAAAAATACAGATTGCAAAAAAACATTTATGGCCTAAACAATTAGAAAAAGCCGGTGTAAAGAAATCAAAAATAACACTGTCTGACTCTGCTTTAAAAACCATAATAGATGGTTATGCACGTGAAGCAGGCGTTAGACATCTTGATAAGTTATTAGCTAAAATTATTAGGAAATCGGCTATCCCTCTTTTAAAGGACAGCAAAACCAATATAAAAATCACCAATAAAAATTTACAAGATTACTTAGGCACATCTCATTTTGAAAAAGAATCTGATTTACGTGGTATTGGAATTTCAAAGGGCCTTGCTTGGACATCCATGGGCGGAGTCACGTTAAACATTGAGGCGATTAAAGTCCACTCGCAATCTAGAGGATTCAAATTAACCGGCCAACTCGGTAATGTAATGAAAGAATCCGCTCAGATAGCCTACAGCTATATTGCAGCCAATATTAACAAATACAATCAATCCACAATTGACGATAATAGTATGGATAAAATGTTCATCCATCTTCATGTACCTGAGGGTGCGACTCCAAAAGATGGACCCAGCGCGGGTATAACAATGGCAACGGCTTTGCTGTCGCTTGTCTTAAATAAGAAGATAAAAACAAAGTTTGCGATGACCGGCGAGTTAACTTTAACCGGAACGGTGCTTCCAGTAGGAGGCATCAGAGAAAAAGTTATAGCGGCTAAACGTGAAGGCATTAATCAATTGATTCTACCAACCGCTGTAGAGGCTAGATATAACGACTTACCTCAACATGTTAAAAAAGGCATCAAAATTAATTTTGTTGAGCACTTTGATCAAGTGTTTGAGATTCTGTTTTAAATGAGCACAATTTAAGGCATAATGAATTTTACTCGCGATGTGATTTAATTAGATGTGATTTAATTCAAGTATCATCTAATTAAATCACATTGTTCAAAATTACTTGGAAAATGTTCGAGCTTACCTATCGCCAATGTCCAGACACAATCTCCCTAGAAATATTCAATTCATCTTTGAAGGTGATGAATTTGAAAGCGAAGTATTTAAAACTAAATCGCTTGAAACACATTTAATTGTTAGCGAACAAGTTGAGAAGATACACTCTCTTGCAACTAAGAGTGTTCAAATACAACCTAATCAAGTTAATCAATTCCTCGGCCAAGAAATTCATTCTCTATTTTACGACGCAGTTGATAGCTTTGATGTTAACCAATTCATAGCAATTATCGGCTGTTTAGTTGGTGGTGGAAATTTGATACTTAGGTTGCCAAAATTTTATCAGCAAATGATTCAGTTATCTTTTAATAATGTGAACCAAGATTTATTAATAACTAATCAGAATCATAATTCACAACTACTACTTCGATTTGTTAGGTACGTTGTAACCGCTCAACAAAACAAAAAAACCGATCAAAAAATATCGAACAAAAATCAGTCAGAACAATTTAACATCGAACAACACCTGTTAATAAAAAAAATAGAACGATGCGCTTTAGGACACGCAAAACGTCCATTAGTGATCACCGCAGATAGAGGCAGAGGAAAATCTACAGCATTGGCAAAAGCTAGCGCTTCTCTTTGTTATACCCATAATAAAAATATTATTATTACAGCTCCCCGAAAAGAAAACCTCAATATATTTTTCGAACAGTTTAATAATGAAATCGAATATTTAGCAAGCTCCAAAGATCCTCAGAAAACCAATAATATTAATGATGCAAAAAAACTAATTCAATTTACCTCAATAGACAGCCTTCTTCAAATAGAAGTTGATCATCATTTTCTAATCGTAGATGAAGCTGGTTCTTTTCCTGTCCAGGTTTTACACAAAATCATTCTAAGATTTAACCGTATCGCTTTTGCGAGTACAGTCTCGGGTTATGAAGGAAATGGAAGAGGCTTTGAAATCAAATTCATTCCTTTGCTGTCAAAGGCATACCCACAGTACCGAATTGAAAAACTGTCAATTCCTTACCGATGGCCATCAAATGATTTACTAGAAGACTGTTGTAATAAAGCGTTTTTATTAGCTCAACCGAGTCAGCCAACGTATTCTGAAGGAAAGTCAAACACACCTATCTCACCTATAAAATATCAAACTATAAGCAAGGAAAACCTATTACAAAATGAAACGTTGTTAACGAGTGTTTTTTCTCTTTTGACTGAAGCTCATTATCAAACTAGACCGAGTGATTTGGAAAGAATGTTATCAGATCCTCAACTAAAAACTTATGTGGGTATAGACAAAGATAAACAAGTTGTTTCTGCGTGTTTGATTGTTGTAGAAGGCCAAATTAACAATAGCGACTGCGTTAAGATATCGCGGGGCAAACTTCGCATTGATGGTCAATTGCTTCCGCAATCTCTAATTTCTACAAAGGGTATTATTTCTGCTGGCGAATTAGTCTATTGGAGAATAATGAGGATAGCCGTCGCACCATCATTACAAAATAGTTTAATTGGTAGTAACATGATTAAGTATGTTTACGAGCAAGCAAAGAAGCAAAATATTGATATATTAGGAACTAGTTTTGCTCTCAACACTTCACTTTTCAACTTCTGGAATTTACTTGATTTTCACTGTTGTAGAATCGCCTTAAGAACTGATTCATCTACAGGTTTAGTCCCTGCTGATTTTCTATTAGCTATTTCGGATGCTGGGAGAACTTGCAGTGATAAGGCAACCAACTTATTTAACCAGTCATTTATTTACTCGTGTTCTGCGTCATACAGAAATTTAGATTCAAGCTTGTTATTGGATATAATGGCTCGTCAGGTAGCACGTCAATTAGTTTTAACCGAACCTGAACCAATAACTATCACAGCGGATGTTCATGAAATAAAAAGTGAAGTTGATAATTATATTGATCAAGCTAGAAGTTTTGAAATGGTGGAATGGCAAATATCAAGTATAGTTCAAATATTTCTTTCTAAAGATTCTGACGAATATAATCAATTAGAAAATCTCGACTTCGTATTTGCTAAAATATTTCAGAAACACTCTTGGATTGAGCTAGTCAGCATTTTTGATTTAAAAGGAAAAAATGATGCCAAAAAGCTACTACAAGAATGCATTCAACAAATTTATGACGCAATCTATCGCTCTAACACCTTGAGATAACAATGTAATAAATATAAACCCAATGACACACTCAAAAACTTAAAGAATATTCTAGCTTAATGCTTTCGTTATTGAACTCATCATAAGAACTTAATTTAGAAAACTCTAAACTGATTTTTGATTGRTTATTATTTGAGTAACTAAATCCTAAGCCATAAACATCAACTTGTTTTGCTAGCATGCCGGCTTGGCCAATAAAACTTATCTCTCTATTTACTCCAATAAATCCATAAGATTTTATTGGTTGAGATATTAAAAAATCATATTTCAAATTCAAGTACTCTTCTTTTAGTCCGGCCGAGTGGTTCCAATTTTGGAAGTTAATTTGAGTTTGGTTTGGCTTAAGGTACAAACTAAATCCGTTAGGTGAAACCACCTCAGTTTCATCATATTCATAAAGCCAATAATAGAGACCATAAATACTAGCTATTAGTACAACCTTCCCACCATTTCCATACCAGAATTTATGCCCTCCGCTTTCTCTTGATAAAGCTGGTTGAATAATTGTTACGGTTAATAGCATTAGATATATTAGTATTTTCAATTTTGTTTCCTATTATTTTTTTCTAAGGTTAATTATAGTTTATTTCGATGTTTGTATGCACCTTGCACGACGCGCCCCTATGAACATATCGACCCTGAAATAAATGACCACTACGGGTGTGATGATTATTGTAGCACTGGGTGTACACACCGTTTAATTGACGCATAAATCGTGAGAGGTTGGCATCAGGTGTTTCGACTAGTAGGTGATAATGATTGTCCATCAGACAAAAAGCATGAATAACGATATTGAATCGATTGCGAGCACTCTTCAAAACATCGTAAAAGGTGTTTCTATCGCCATCATCGTTAAAGATATCCATTTGCGCGTTTCCACGGGAGGTCACATGGTAAAAATCCCCAGGATATTCTATTCGTAAAGGTCTAGTCATTGGTTGATATTAGCAAACCAACTTAATGTTAGCAATTAACAAGATGACCCCGTGGCTTTGTTTATGAGGTTCTCAACATTGCATTGTTCAAGACGCAACCCTATGAGGTTTTCGCCTATTGTTCGAACCCTAGATTTTTGGCCTTTAATTCTGATAAAAAATTGAAATGACAGCCAGGTTCACCTTTTAAAGATAGATCCCAAATGCCATCAGTAATTAACAAATAGCCGTATGTACTTCTCTTTTTATCTGTAGTTTGAATTTGACCTTTAATTCGGACATACCTGTTCAAGCAATTTTCAGATACATATTTAAAAAATTCACTTCTATTTTTTTTGCTCGGGTAAAATGGTATAGCTGAAGCAAGATCTGCATATAAATCATTAGTTTTGCTAGTGAATAAATAGAAGCCTGATCTGTCAACACTATTCGGGACACTCAATTACACAACTTTTTGCATAGCTTCATAATCAACGGGTGACCAATAGTCATTAGTTGAGTGAAGTCTTT
>NVTT01000057.1 GCA_002401655.1 Gammaproteobacteria bacterium
CGCATTAGATAAAACGTCTGAGTTAACAGATTACCTTAAGCTAATTGGTGATATCCCATTAAAACAAATAAAACCTGCAAGCGTATTAATTACCTTGGTTAAACAAACAGATAATCAATGGCATGTAATTCTTACAAAACGAGCAAAGCATTTAAAAAACCACGCCGGAGAAATTTGTTTTCCGGGTGGGAAATTTGAAGATGCCGATCTAAACCTACAACAAACCGCGTTAAGAGAAACTCAAGAAGAAATCGGATTGGAAAATATTGATTTAGAAATCATTGGCAAACTTCCAGAGCAAATCACCATAAGTCAATATTATGTGACGCCTTACATTGCTGTTTTAGAACGAAAAAACGGACTAAACCTCAATGAGCTATTGATCGACAAAAATGTAGTAGAAGAAGTTTTTACTGTGCCTTTAGATTATTTAATTGACTCAAAAAACCAAAAAATAGTAAAACGGAAAATTAAGGAAATATCCTTTTCTTATCATTCAATTGAATATAACGATTATATCATTTGGGGTGCTACTGCTAGGATGTTGGTTAATTTAAGTAAGTTATTAAATTAAAAATATAAACATTAGTACTTGTAACGTTAGGCTAACAGAACACTCAAATAATTAGATAACAGCATAAATAATCAAACTATGAAAAAAATTGAATACAAACTATTTCCATGCATYGTTTGCTCTATTGGATTTAATGCGTTTGTAATAGCTAAYARMWTTRYYWYKKYKKYYWWWWMCAWMWWARMRAKYWCYRRYMAMRAAYRRRWTRAWKWWKMRWTKKMWWTMRKTWKKGMSARMKSRWAWYTASRRMWYWARYAACTNWRWTWATTAGNTTNTTTTGWAAGTYATTATTTTAGAAAAAACCATCCGACTCATTAAGCCCATGTAAAGTATATTTTCTTAACAAATCTCTGCCAAACTTGTATTTGATATCAACTTTTATTTTACTCTTTGCTCCAATGGTTCTTGCGGTAATCATTCCACTTGATTGTTCGATAATTCGTAATTTAGAATTCTCTATTCCTTTCATTACGTTTTCCCACGATTCACCTATTTTAAACAGTGGCGCATCAATGTCAGCCATAATGACTGCGAACATATCGCCATCAGCATCATCAGCGGCGTCTTTATAACCAAAATATAAAACCGGATTAACTTCTGCGACTGGATTTGGTGCGCTTCTATCAATCCTAAAACCTGTTACGGTGACTGAAATTCTGCCATCCGGAATATTACTTGCGCAACCAGATATTAAAATAACTAATAAAAAAACAAAACACTTCATTACAATTCCTTTCACTATAAAATTTAATTTTATTCTGCGGTTTCAGTATAAGCGATTCCGCTATCACCGCTAGCATATGTCGCTCGAACACCATACTGAGAACAACTAGAACTATCGGTAAATGTTAGCTGAGAAACGGAAAGTGTTGATAAAACACTATTATCATCAACACAAATTACTTTCCAGCCTGTTACGGAGTTTCTACGTGAACCTGTCAAATGTTCCCAAGCAACACGTTTATCAGAACCTTTTAATTTAACTCTAACAACTAAAGGAGGGACTTTATCATTCGTATAACCCCAAAAATATTCAGACATAGATTCACCACTTGCGACCGCGCCTCGATTACCATCAATTTCAACAGTTCCGCCACCTACCCTTAGTGCATCTGGATTAAAATAATTTCTCATATTAGAGGCTATTATATCTTCGCCTGGAATTGGCCAGCGCCTTGATGTTGTTAAAGTGTCGTAACCTTCATCGCCATGAAATGTATCTGATTTACCCATAAAATAAAGTTGTGTTTCAGGTAGATATTCGGGAGGTGTWCCWGARTCATTCTCTGATGAAATATCCTGAACGACAACATTAGTSCGAATCATGTTATCTCCKAGYGCAACCGATATACTCGTTCCACCTTCAAAACCTCGAGCTTTACCAAAAAAAGAATTCGATAGTTCAATAGTCCGCGATCTGGGTGCTTGTAATAACCATAGRCCACACTTTGTGTTTTGTGGTGTACAAGTTCCTTCAGAGTCATAAGAAACAATATTTGTCCATATATGATTAGGTCCAGCTTCAACATCCATCAARCTCAAAGACAGTTTATTATTAATAGCTAATAAGCCTTCTTCTTTWAGAGTAGCTTCAATAGACTCACAGCCYGTTGCTGGATAAGCAGCCAAGCCRGCATAATTTTTATAATGAGGAGCTGCTATSGCTAATGAATCGAAAACKGTATTATCTTGTCCTAAATGCAAYGTATCRCAATAATTRCTAAAGCCACCRTAAGGCTGATCGCCTTTATGCTCRTCGAGGCGAACAAACGAKCGACGCGTGATYGAWCCATCAGTTCKGTTGGTCATRATWCCGTAACGATTATGYCCCCAATCATAACTATTTTGAAATARMCCSGTCCCMCCATTGAAGCGCATTCCGGCATTTGAGCAATCACCRGTACTCGCAGCTGAAAAACTATCGCAAGGTAATAAGTTAGTTCCTGCTCCCTGAGCACCTAAAAAATTCAATAGCAGTTTGGTGTTAGTACCACGTGTCGTGAGAGACTCTCTTTGAACATTTTTTATTACGAATCCTACGATAGCCAAATAACTGTTTTCACCTAGCTCAAATGCTTTTTTTTGTTTTCCAATGCCATCATGTGCCTCACCATTAATTGTAACTCCACCCGGAGACTCCGAAATAATAGTGCTATATTGCTCGCTAGTACCGCTTGTTGGAGAATCTCGGTTATAAGMAWWYWMRYMKKATTCATCAGAAGTAACAGAAACAGGGTAGTTCCCATCTGGAAAAACGATCGTATCTCCGCTGGTCATTGCTCGACCTGCAGTACCAATAAACTCAGAAACACCAGCTTCTCCCGCCACCCTCAATCGGCTAGTTCCAGACTTATCAACATGAACCACCATTGATGCATAAACTGACTCATTAAAATTACTACATTTAATTCGAATATGGAACCCTCTACCAAAATTCAGTGCCGAAGTGTCCCAAGTAATCTCACCTGTCTCTGAATCAACTCTCACATCATCATGCCCTAAGTCTTTTCGGCAAATGGTTGCACCACCAGATATCTCTGGTTGAAACGTGAATACATCTCCATGACTAATTTCATGGTTGCCCATATTTACTATAGAAAGTGTGCCTTCTTTAAAACTAGCCGTCACGTTTCTATCTTGTGACATTGCGATATTACAAGTTTGACCGGAGCAATCACCGCCCCAGCTATCAAAAACAAAACCATTGTCAGATGTGGTTGACAAAACAACAGTGGTATTACTAGAAAATTCGCTATTACAATTGGTGCCACAGTCTATTCCACTTGGTGAAGAGAAAATGGTTCCACCTTCTCCTGTCTCAACAGTTAATGTGAAATTTTCAGTCGATTCTTGTTGAAAAGTAGCGGTAACACTTTGATCGCTAGATAATGTCACACTGCACTCTCCAGAACCGCTGCATGCTCCACTCCAGTTAATAAAAACAAATCCAGTCGCTGGCGTTTGTGTCAAAGAAACATTGGTATTTTCGTCAAAATTCGCAGAACAAGTACTTCCACAATCAACTCCTGAAGGCGAAGAAATCACACTCCCCGATCCAGAAAGAGTAACAGAGAGACTAAACTGTGTGGTAGACCCTCCACCACCGTTTCCGGGATTGCCATTACCTCCATTATTATTTTCAGTTGGAGTAGAACCACCACCACAAGCGCTTATTAAGCCTAAAAGTAGAATCGGAATTAAGGTTGTAATCAATTTTGAAGTGAGTTTAGATGGCGTTTGCATAATGTCTGATATTCCTAACGTCTACCTTCTCTAAGGCATAGAATAAAAAGTCTGGCATTTAAACAGTGTTAAATCAATTTTTAATCATATAAATGGTAAGATTTAACACAATCGCACCGGCATCCATGCCTCTTTGCGAAATACCATCCATCCGTGGATATAAATAAAGGGCGTTTATAAATAAACGCCCTTCATCAATTAAAGTTACTCGCAGAGGTTACAAATAAAGCTAATTGTACATTATTACCACTTTTTTATTCCTATTCAGGTGATTCGGTATATGCAATTCCGCTATCGCCACCAGAATAACTCGCTTTCACTCCATAGGAAGTACATGCAGAATTATCATTATAAACTAACGTGTCGACATCTAAAGTAGCTAATAAACTATTGCCAGTTGATACACAAATCACTTTCCAGCCAGTTACAGAACTTCGTCTAGCTCCAGTCAAATGCTCCCAGGCCACACGATTTGTCGCGCCTTTATCTTTGACTCTAACAACCAAAGGTGGAACTTTATCGTTAATGTATCCCCAAAAATACTCAGACATACTCTCTCCAGTTGCGGTCGCTCCTCTATCACCATTGATATCAACTGTACCGCCCCCCACTTTGAGAGCGGTAGGATTTCGATAGGCTCGCATATTTTTAGCAATAATATCTTCCCCCGGTATCGGCCAACGTCTTGACGTTGTCACTGTATCGTAACCAGCATCTCCATGGAAGGTATCAGACTTGCCTCTAAAATACAGCTGAGTTTCTGGGAGGTATTCAGGTTGCTCCGATGTATTAGATTGTCCTGGTACATCTTCAAATAATGTATTGCTTAAATTAATGTTATTTCCAAGAGCTTGACTAGGGCTTGTAGCACCATTAAATGCTCTTGCTTTACCGAAAAATGAATTAGTCACATCGACAGTCTTTTTAGCTTGCAATAACCATAAACCACATCGATCAGTTTGAGGTGTACATGTCCCTTCGGAATCATAAGATACAACGCTATCCCAAATATGATTAGGACCTTCTCTAGCATCCATTAAACTAAGAGAAAGATTATTGTTTACAGATAGTAAACCAACAGATTTCAAGGTCGTTGAAGTATTTTCGCATCCTGTAGCAGGATACGCTTCTAATCCTGCATAGTTTTTATAATGAGGCGCTGCTATCGCTAAAGAATCGAACACAGTGTTGTCTTGACTTAAATGCAAGGTATCGCAGTAATTACTGAATCCACCATACGGCTGATCACCTTTATGCTCATCCAAACGAACGAATGAACGACGAGTCACTGACCCAGACGTGCTTCTTGTCATTATGCCATAACGATTGTGACCCCAATCATAACTACTTTGAATTAGAGGTGTGCCACTGTTAATTCTCATCCCAGCGTTAGAACACTGACCAGAGCCTGCAGCACTGAAACTATCGCAAGGTTGCCCCCAAGTTCCGGCACCTTGAGCGCCAACAAAATCGACTAGTAATTTATTGTTGTTACCGCCAGAGGTAGTAAACGATTCTCTTTGAACATTTTTAACCACGAAGCCGACAATCGCTACATAATTATTAGATCCTAACTGAAAGGCATTCTTTTGTTTACCTATACCATCATGTGCCTCGCCATTAATGGTTGCGCCTCCTGGTGAACGCGCCATTACAGTACTATATTGGTCGCTCGTACCATCAGTTGGTGATGTAGATTTATAAGCATTTTCATAAGACTCATCACGTGAAACCGATACAGGATATTCTCCATCAGGTATAACAATCGTATCACCGCTAGTCATATTTTGACCTGAAGTTCCGATGTATTGTGAAACACCATTTTCACCGGCCACTCTTAATCGGCTTGTTCCAGACTTATCAACATGAACAACCATTGATGCATAAGCTGCTTCAGATGCATTACTACACTTGATACGAATATGAAATCCACGACCAAAATTCAATGAATTTGTATCCCAACTGATTTGACCAGTTTCTGAGTCTACCTTGACATCATCGTGCCCTAAATCTTTTCGACAAATCGTAGCATCACCATTGATCGTTGGTAGATAAGTAAATACATCACCAAAATCGACTTCGTGTAACCCCATATCTTCAATGGTTAAGTTACCACCACCATTGGTATCTTCAACAAATGTTGCGGTAACTGTTTTTCCCGATGTCATGGTTAACTCGCAAGTCACATTACCACTACAATCTCCGCTCCAACTTTGTAGTTTAAATCCAGAATTTGGCATAGCGATTAAATTGACCGCCGTGTTTAAATTATAATCTTCGGTGCAATCTGCCCCACAATTAATACCAGACGGAGACGAGGTAACCGTTCCCCCGGTCGACGTACTAACATTGAGAGTCACCTGATCGGTCGAGACTTCTTCAAAAGTTGCCGTTACACTACGATTTTGACTCATCGTTAGATTACAAGAACCTGCCCCACTACAACTGCCACTCCACTCAGCCAACTGAAAACCGGCATCAGGAACCGCGGTTAACGCGACATCGGTTCCATCTAAATATGATTCACTACAATCAGAGCCACAATCAATACCTGATGGCGACGACGTCACACTTCCGTTACTTCCGCTAGTAACAGTGAGGTCAAAATTTTCAGCCGATGCTTCTACAAATTGAGCAGTAGCGGAACGAGCGGTTGTCATAGGAACACTACAAGATTGAGTGCCTGAGCAATCACCTCCCCAACCTGCAAAAACAAACCCACTATCGGCCGTAGCAGTTAAGGCCACACTCGTACCATTGTTGAAAGTTTCACTACAATCGTTACCACACTGAATTCCAACGGGGTTTGAAGAAACGCTCCCTTGCCCTGTAACCGAAATAGTTAAGGTGTAGGTTTCAACTGAAACTGCTTGGAAAGTTGCCGTTACTTGCTGGTTTTGGCTCATATTAATATTACATGCACCACTACCATTGCACGCACCTTGCCAATTAATAAATTCAAATCCTGATGCAGCATTAGCAGTTAATAGAACAGCGGAACTTGACGCGTAACTCGCTAAACAAGTGTTACCACAACTAATACCGCTTGGAGATGATGAGACAGAACCGCTACCTTGTACAGAAACAGACAATTCAAATTCAGTGACTATCACCTCAAAAGATGCGCCAACTGTTTGATTACCGTTCATCGAAACATTACAACTGGCTAAACCACTACAAGCTCCCGTCCAACCACTGAACTGCATACCCGAAGCAGGCGTTGCACTAAGAGCAACGTTGGTACCTTCATCATAGGTTTCATTACAGTCACTACCGCAATCAATACCTGCCGAATTTGAAGTTATTGAACCTTCTCCGGATTTAGAAACGCTTAAAGTAAATCGAGAAGTTTCATCTTCCTCTTCCTCTTCGCCTCCCCCGCACGCAGAGACTAAAGCCAACATTGAAACAATGCTGATAAGATAAAAGTTTTTTAGCAATTGAGCGTAAGTCAAAAATTTCATCATCAAATCCAGTTGTATAATTAATAAAACGAATAAAATAGAAAAATAAATGTGATTTGACTTGAGAAACAGTTAATCATTTCTAACTCTTTCTGAAAAGGTGAACAAGGTAAACTGCCTAACCACAAACCTATATCGGGTATTCTAGGAAATAATTAAATTAGAAAGTGTGCATATTGCACACTTTTAGGAGATGAGGCTTATGAATTAGTTAAGATGACGACTAAGTCTCAAGAATGAAACTCTAAAATTTTTTTCATCGACTTTAGTCTATAGATGACTCTTTATAGGCAATACCGCTTATTCCACTCGAATAAATAGCTTGAACGGCAAACTTTCTACATTTCCCGCTATATTGATGATTAAGTTGGTTTTCAGGTAAACGTAAAATTGCTTCAAGTTTCCTAGATGTTTCTGAAACACAGTTAACTTGCCAACCTTTGACTTTACTTCGAGTCTCGCCGGTAAAATGTTCCCAAGCTATTCGATATGACGTCTTATCACCGTTATCAATTTTATTAACTCTAACCACTAATGGCGGGATCTCCTCTTTTATGTACTTCCAAAAATATTCACTCATACTTTCATTTTTTAATGCGGCACCGCGGTTTCCATCAATAGAAATAGTTCCWCCRCCTACTTTTARAGCTTTAGGATTAGAATAACTTCTCATATTGTGAGCAATGATATCTTCCCCGGCAATTGGCCAGCGTCGAGTTTTAGTCAATGTATCAAAATGCTCATCTCCGAAAAAAGTATCACTTTTGCCATTAAAATAGAGTTGAGACTCTGGTAAATATTCTGGCTTGTTACCTTGGTCAATCAACGTAGGAACATCATGAATAATGACTGATTGATCATAAGAAATAGATTTTTTTCCAAAAGCCCGTCTAAGGTTATTGCTACCTCTATAACCTCTCGCTTYTCCAATGAATGAATCTTTCAACACCAAAGGCTTCTTTGATTGCAATAACCAAGCCCCACACCGATTCTTTTGAGGTGTACAAGTGCCTTCTGAATCATAGGAAACAAGGTTACGCCACTGATGAGCTGGACCTGCTTTTGAGTCTAATAAAGATAACGATAACTTGTTGTTGACCGCTAGCAAACCTGAAACACGAATTTCTGATTTCTTTTTGACACATCCCGTTGCCGGATAAGCATCTAATCCTGCATAATTTTTATAGTGAGGGGCGGCTATAGCAAGAGAGTCAAAAACGATATTATCTTGGCTAAGGTGCGCTGAATCACAGTAATTACTGAAACCACCGTAAGGCTGTGAGCCTCTATGCTCATCTAATCTAACTAAAGAACGCCTAGTGACTGAGCCACTTGAACTTCGAGTCATAATTCCGTATCGATTATGTCCCCAATCATAACTATTCTGAAAAAGTGGCGTACCACCGTTCACTCTCATACCGGCATTTGAGCACTGCCCTTTTTTAGCTTCTTTAGCATTACTGCAAGGAAGTCCCCAAGTACCAGCGCCTTGTGCACCAACAAAATCAATAATTAAATGATTACCGGGTCCTGTTGTAGTAAATGATTCTCTTTGTACATCTTTAAGTATAAAACCCACAATCGCTACATTTTCACTCGGGCTCAGCTGAAAGGCATTCTTTTGTTTTCCAATATCTTTATTCGCAGTGCCCGAAACGGTTACGCCACCAGGAGATTCGGCGATAACGGTTGTAAACTGATGCTCTGTTCCATTAGGTGGTGCACTCCTTTTAAAGGCATTTTCATAACTACCATCATCATCGACCGAAACTGGATATACACCATCAGGAATAATAAGTGTATCGCCACTTCTCATTTTTACTCCCGCAATTCCAATATATTTAGAAACGCCTTTTTTGCCTGCTACTACTATTTTACTCTTTCCGCTTTTATCGACATGAACGACCATGGAAGCATAGCTAGATGCCTCATAATTACTACATTTAATACGAATATAGAAACCTCTGCCAAAAGCCAATTGGCTAGTATCCCACGTTATCTTGCCTGTTTGAGGATGAACAACAACGTCATCGTGTCCTAAATCTTTACGACAAAGGTTTACTTTTCCTCTGATCTTGGGAGAAAATTCAAATGTAGCTCCATACTTAATTACATGGTTTCCCATATCTTCTATAAATATGGAGTCGATTGTTTCTTTTTTACCTTGGGCGGTTAACACGAGAAAGGCAAATGGCAATAAGATAAAAAAACTTAGTGATTGTTTATATATTGATTTTTTCAACCTAAACCTTCCAAAATTAATATTAATGGCTAGAATTCATTTTGTGCATTATTATCTATTTCGTCAAGGTAAAATCTATAGCAAAAACAAAGTTATATTTGTTATACTTACAATCACACCTAAGCCATTGAAGTTTCACTGGTAATTACACAAAACGTCAGTTTTTATAAGGAATTTTCTTTAGCATGTCCAAGAAAAAAAACAATTCTAAATCGTCTGCTGAACAACTTAGCAAGCGGATTTCACTATTCTCTTTAGTTTTCCTTATTTCATGCGCCATTTTTGCCTATGGTTTGGCTGTTGGCAACTTCAAAATGTGGCCCTTTAAAACCATAGAATCAATGTATAGTGGCGCTTTATCACTCATTCGTCATGGTGAATTAGTGCCGGTAAACAGGCTAATCAAGGCTCCTAAACATGTTTCAAGAGAGCGTGTTGTTACTTATCAAGCTGATAAAGTTCAACCTGGTTATTACGCATATATGGGATACGATGGTGAAAATCTTCGTTATGCAGCTTGGCTTCAAAATGAAAAAGGTGAAAAAATACACGAATGGGATCTGTCGTACTTAAATTTCGATGAAGATGGCCCATTAAATGGATCAGACTCCCCACACGCATTTAGTGTATTGCCTGACGGCTCGGTTATTGTTACATTCGATCAAGGCGATGTGATGGCTAGAGTCGATCAATGTAGTAAACCAATCTGGACTAAACAAGGTGTATACCACCATTCATTAACCAAAGGACTTGGTAACACTATGTGGGCATGGCGTGGGGACAATACCGCATACGGTCATTACAATTACTTATCACAATTTGATTTAGACACTGGCGAAACGCTTGCGGAAATAGGTTTAGTAGAAGACTTAATTCAATCACCAGCGACACCAGCAGGAATATTTAGTGTACGAGCGGATTACCCTTTCAGGAAGTGGGATAAGACACCTGGTAATAAAGCAAAATACGATTTATTTCACCCTAATGATGTTGACGTTTTAACGCCTGAACTAGCAGATGAATTCCCCATGTTTAAAGCGGGTGACCTTTTAATCAGTTTTAGAAGAATCCATTTAGTCGCAGTTGTTGACCCTCTAACTTATGAGATTAAATGGGCGAGAAACGGACCTTGGATTTATCAACATGATCCAGATTTTACAGCAGATGGGAAAATTTCGGTCTATAGTAATAACTCAGGTTTAGGTCGTTCAGAAATCATAAAAATTGATCCTGCAACGGGTGAATTAACAAATGAGCTATTAGCTGGTGACTTTAAGTTTTATTCTGCAGCACAGGGTAAACATCAATATTTGCCAAATGGCAATTTATTGGTCATTGTTCCCGATGAAGGTCGAGCTGTGCAAATAACGGCTAGCGGAGATAAGGTGTTTGAACATAACAATATTTCAGCCCTTTCTCCGCTTTATAATGAACATATTGCGAATGGTATATGGTTCGAGCCTAATTATTTTAATGAAGTACCTAACTGCTCTAAACAATCCAAATAAGTCGTAGGAAAWTTAACATGAAATCTATATTATTTTTATCTYTAATCTTTATACTTTTTTCCAGCAATGCTCAAGCTTATGTTGGYCCTGGACTAGGTGTAGGTGTCATCGGYGCCATTGTKGGYGTWGTTGGCGCAATATTRATGGCTATTATTGGTGTKTTTTGGTATCCGCTAAAACGACTATTTGGTAAAGGCGATGATGATGAAAGTTTAGAAGATGAAGACGATTCAGATTCAGATTCAGATTCAGATTCAGAAAAGAATAGAACCTGAAATTTATTTAATCTAATTATTTGTATCAGAATCAATAACGAGCAGTATATTAAATCATGAATTATTTTTTCCTAATCCTAATGTCGATTGTTTTTGTTGAATTATTTTTGTTTTTTAAGATAATCGCCGATGCTCAGTCTGTCATGGCACTGTCCTCAAAGTCTGTAAAAGTCATGCAATCAAAGAAAATGAGTGATAGAGAAAAAGAAAAGTTTATGAGAACCAATTCAGTCATAATGCTGAGTACTACCTTCAAATTTATTGGTAAATTTATTTTAATATTTGCAGTATTGTTTGGCATTCTTTGGTCAATAGCGCAATATGAACCAACGCTAGCATCTCAGATTGAATCTGATTTTTATTCAATTACTGTTATCATTGGTTTAACACTCGCTACTCTTGGGTACGTTTGGATAAGAAATGTCATTCGCAGAAAATTATAGTTTTCTAGATCGCTCGTTACATCATCTTGCTTTTTCAGTTCCGGGCTTACAAAAATTTGTCGCTGAAATGGAAAGTGATATTTATGCCAAAGATCTAAATAAGATCGATCTGGGTAATGAAATTTTCGTTACCGGCTTACCTCGTTCAGGCACTACCCTTCTACTCGACCTGTTACACAAAACTGACGAGTTCTGTACTTTTTCCTACCGTCATATGCCATTTATATTAGCGCCACTGTTCTGGAAAAAAATATCCCAACCATTTTCTAAAGATGCCAAAGAAGTCGAACGAGCACACGGAGATGGTATGAAAGTTTCATTTGATAGCCCAGAGGCATTTGAAGAAGTCGTATGGCTAAGCTATTTGAAAGAACAATATGTAAAACAAGATCATCTTGCACCATTAACSTTAAAAAACACSAATAARAARTTTGCTAAAGCGATYAAATCGACAGTCAAAAAACTRATTTTRGAAAATCAATCTGACGGACAAASCGTTAAACGATATATTTCAAAGAACAATGCAAACTGYTCACGCTTACCCGTATTAAAAAAACTATTTCCAACCGCCACTATTTTAATTCCATTTAGAGAACCTTTTGCGCATATAGGTTCTTTAATGAAACAGCATGAACAATTTTGTGAAATGCACAAAGACGACACCTTTGCGAAGAGCTACATGAAGTGGCTTGGTCATTACGATTTTGGCGAAAATTTCAAACCGATTAATTTTGATAACTGGTTAGATTCTCAACCATCTAACCCGGACTATAGTTCCGAAGAATTTTGGCTTTCTTATTGGATTGCATCCTATGAAAACCTTCTAAAGCAAATTGGTAATAATGTTCATTTAGTCGATTATAATAAACTACTTATAGAACCTGCAGAGTCACTTGAGAGAATAGCAAGAACAGTGAAACTGAAAAGCGTGGATACTTTTTCATCCTACTCAAGTGAAATACGTAATCCAACATCAAAGCCTAAAGACATCGACTCAATAGACCCAGAGTTAGTAGACAAAGCAAACAATCTCTATCAACGCCTTCAAGAGTCAGCACTTTAAACTAAAAGTCTTTAAACTAAAAGAACCTTATTTATGTTTGATTTTTATCGTCTAATCAATAAACACATTGTCTATCCACTTTATTATTGGAAAAGTGGCGACAAACGATTGACTCGCCTCGCTGAACTTGAAAAAAATCAGTACCTCTCTCCCAAAGAACTAGAAGCACTTCAGTTAAAACGATTACAAAAAATAATCCAATACGCGTTTGACAATACAAAATATTATAGAAAAATTATGCAAGAAAGACAGCTCACGCCATCTGATTTTACATGTCTAAAAGATGTAGAAAAATTACCACTGTTAACTAAAGCCATTATTCAAGAAAACATGCAAGATATGATATCTAAAGCTTACCCCTTTGAATCATTAATAAAAGATAGTTCTGGTGGTTCAACGGGTGAGCCGACTATTTATTACAAAAATAAAGACCGCCATAATTTAAGAAGAGCCGATCAAATTCGACATGATCGATGGTCGGGGTGGGACATTGGTAAGCGAAAAGCTTTAATTTGGGGCGCGCAAAGAGATCTTAAAGCGGTACAATCTTTTAGAGAAAATATTATAGCCACCTACATCGAGCGCAACTGGGAGCTGGATGCTTTCGAAATGTCCGACAGCGAAATGAAATCATTCACTAAACAATTGGAAGATCTGCAACCTAGTATGATTTTGGGTTACGCCAATGCACTAGAGCTTTACGCAAAGTATTTACTAAAAAATGAACCTAACCATAAAATAGAACTCGATGGAATTGTTTCGTCGGCGGAAACGCTAACCGAAGAGAAACGAAAGACGATTGAAAAAGCACTTCATTGTAAGGTTCTTAATCGTTACGGTTCTCGTGAAGTTGGTTTAATAGCAAGTGAATGCAAACAACAAAAAGGTTTACATATAAATGCTGATAATTTACTGGTAGAACTTGTTGATAATAATGGACATGCCGTAAGCGAAGGCAACGGCGATATTATAGTGACCGATTTTTGGAACTTTGGAATGCCCATCATTCGTTACAAGCTAGGGGATGTAGGAAAGGTTTCCAATACAACTTGTGACTGCGGTATAAATTTACCTCTTTTAGGGAGCGTTGAAGGACGCAGTGGCGATTTTTTTGTGAAACCTGATGGTAGTAAAATACATGGTGAGTATTTCACTCATTTATTTTATGAATTACCGCAAGTAAAACAATTTCAAATGATTCAGCAATCACTAGAACAAATTGATCTTAAAATAGTTGAGACCTCATCACAAACCGACCATGACTATTTAGAACCAATTATTTTTAAAACAAAAGCAATGTTGGGAGAACAAGTCCAAGTCGATGTCGAAATACTAGATGAAATAAAGCCAACATCGACCGGCAAGCTTCTTTTTACTATCTCAAAAATTTCCGACTAGAGTTACAATTGTGAATCCAATAAAAAAAAATCATATCGCTCGCAAGCGATCAGTTGTTTTAATTTCTAATCTTTATCCTAATAATAGCGAAACGACCAAGGGATTATTTATCAAACAGTTAGCTGATTCACTTTCAAATCTGTGTGAACTAACCGTCGTTTCCCCAATTCCATTTCACCCATTAGATTTAATTAGGAAACCAGCGATAATTAATAAAGAGGAAATAGATGGAATCACCGTATTTCATCCTCGATATATTGTTATTCCTAAAATTCTACGATCTTTAATTGGCTATTTTTTTTCTAAAGGTATATTTAAAACCATCAAACAACTTCAACAACAAGGCAAAGCAGATATAATTTCGGCTCACTGGACATACCCTGATGGTTATGGTGCATCTTTGGTTGCTAGGAAATTAAACATCCCCTTTTCTATTCATGCTTTGGGTTGTGATATTAACGATTATACAAAGTATAAAATTCGTAGAAAATTGATCATTGATGCATTAAATTGCTCAAATATAAATATTGTGAAAAGCCAAGCACTTAAAGATAAAATCACTTCTTTGGGTATTGATTCAAATAAAACCATTGTTATTCACAATGGCGTTGATCAAAATAAATTCATCAGAAAAGAGAGTCACATAGCTAAAAAGGAAATCGAATCAATTTCCGATAAAATAAAATTTGATACTAAAACAAAATATTGTTTATTCATTGGCAACTTCCAGATAGAAAAAGGATTAAACTATTTATTAGATGCTATTTATAAAATTAGGAATGAGCAAATCCATCTCATTATTATTGGCTCCGGACCTCTGCAATATGAAATTGAAAGTCAGATAAAACGATTAGATTTAACTAACCATCTCACACTATTAGGCAGAGTCGAGCATCAGCACATTCCACAATATATGTCCGCTTGCGATCTGCTTTGTCTACCAAGCTTGAGAGAAGGTTGTCCTAACGTTGTATTAGAGTCATTATCCTGTGGAACACCCGTTGTCGCGTCAAATGTAGGTGCCGTACCCGATATAATTAATAAGGATGAATTTGGTGTTATTGTTCCCGCTTGTAATGCTACAGCTTTAGCGAAAGGAATCACAGAAGGACTTATACTTAAAGAAAAGGACTTACCGAAATTTGAATGGTATAGCTGGCAAGAAAATGCCATAAAGGTTAATAACGAGTTACAAAAATTGTAATTGCTATTTTTATCTGCGCTAATCTAGATAGAAATTAACGAGCTAATGCTTTTAATTCTTTTAGATACCAATTCAAATGTCGCTTCTGWGAAAGYGTTTTTAATTTMCCMACAAYWCCARYRTTTCTTTTTCTRGCTCKTAATAACATTTGAACTCTTTCTAATGCAAAAAACAGRTTGAAATATTGTCKTGTAGGATGCTCAKARCCCAAYTCMYYTAYAGCMRAAYSACTTCCATAGCCATCRATAAAACATTGTTTAGATAACTCTATCAATGAACGTTTTTTGATTGGTTTTAATTTGAACGAGTTAAGCGCCCGATTAAAATAGTATAAATCATAAAATTTGGAATCCATTTCGCAATCAGCAAAATCAAAACCTACAATTTGTTGATTGTGGAACATTAAATTCCATGGTGCATAATCATTGTGTTTTGCTTTTCTTTCAAAGTCTTGTTTCGAAAACTCACTTACAAGTTTGTGAGCTTTATTTTCCAGAGCCGTAACCAATTTCGAATTAATTAACTTTCCTGTTTCATCAGCAACTTTCTTGAGATAAACTGAAATGCGTTCCTCCAGTTCACTCTCATTAGTATGGGTATTTCCAACAATAGGCATTGATGTTTGAAACTCCTTTAACCATTTTCCTGCGCCACTCATAGATTCCTCTAAAAGTGTTATCGTTTTTGAGTTCAATGGTTTCATTCTCTCAATTAAAATATTATCTAATCGATCGCCTTGCATTTCATGCATTGCAAACGCAGCTTCATCTTCAAAGTAGGCAATCGGCTCTACGCTTGTTCCATACGAAATATCTAAAAACAAATCATAGACCTGTTTGGTTGAATCGTACTCAAACTTAATACGCCCTCTTTGTCTTTCTTCAAATTCAGGAGGTAAGTAAGCAAGCTTAATGTATATGTTTTTTGTATTTTGATTGAGTAAAATTGTCAATTTGTAAACATGAGTCACAAAATAACTGGAGAATTGCTCAATGTTAATAATGTCATTTTCTTGCACAGAAAATTCATTCAAAAGTTGATAAACAATTGAGTCCAACCGTGCGAAAGTATCTGAGTCCAGCTTCCAACTTTTACTTGATATAATGTTTTTTAATTTATTCATTGAATAATATTCTTGAGAGTTGCCTTATTAAGTTGAATTCTTGAAATTTATAATTAACCTTTTGCTAAATAATCCAACTAAGTCTTTTAGGTAATAATCGTCTTATCGACTTCTTCTCCGATTGTCCTAGTGCGTTACTAAAACGAAGTGCTATCAAATAAATAACACTGTAAACACTGCCTGATAAAGCTAGCATTTGGAAATGAGTTAAATCTAAAGTTAATATAGGTAATACAATTAATGCGGCAACCCCTGAAGAAAGTAGCAATTTTCCAAGCGAGATCCAAGGGAATACTGAAACCATATTGATATCTAGTATTTTTGTTATAATCAATAAGTAGCCAAAACGTAAAGTAGTACCCACTATAACTGTTGCCAAGGGCGCACCAACAATACCAATCAACTCAATCAAAGCGACCGTAAATGATACATTTAAGAAAACAGCTAACATTGCCATTTTAAAGAGTATTTTCGTTTTACCAACAGCCCTCACAATGGCATCGTAACTGGTAATTCGGGTAATTAAACCGAGAGTATAAACTTGAAAAATAATCACACTATCAATATAGGCATCTGTAAATAAAAATGGAATTAAATGATCAGCTGTCAACAGAAAGAACACCAAGGCGGGATAAATAAACATTGCCATCATTTTAATCGAACTATGCCAGAGTTTAACCACTGCATCAATGTTTCCTAATCGGTATTCTTCTACGAATCGAGGCATCAAAATGTTACCTAAAGAATTAGATATTACATTTAACATTGGGATTTCCATTGCTCCTCTGGTATAGACCGCCAACATTTCCGGATCATAATAACCACTAACAATTACTTTATCAACCGCAACACCTAATTGAGAAATTGCGCCAGAAAAACCAATAGGTAACGAATAAGAAATTTGTTTATTTACTTCATATTTTTCGCCATCGGGATCATCTTCTAATTGCTTATAGGTATAAAATATCATTACATAAACGGCTATAAGCTGAGCGACAAAGAAATAAAGTAAGCTAACAAGTACTTCTCGAAGTTCCCAACCTAAAAGAACTGGAATTAAAATGACCAATAAAAAGCCCAGATTAAAGGATCCGTTGATCGCTATAAATCGCATAATATTTTTAGTTGAAATCATAAAAGGTTCATACAGTTTTATGGGTATTTGAAATAAAATAAATGCAGCAATTAGCCATGCATATGCGGTCAAATTCGGATTATTCATTTTATCCGAAAGTACATCCATCGAGAAATAGATGCAAATTGAAACAAGTATAGAAACAAGAAAAAGTAAGCTGATCGTATTTTTCATCATTCGCTTTTTCTCTTTTGAGCGAGGTAAAAAATAATAAACACTTGATGGAATACCAAAAATGGCTAGATAAATCATAGTATTTGCTATTAACATCACCTGAATGTATGTGCCATATTCATATTTAGTGAAATATCGAGTCAAAAAGATGGCTAATATAAAAACACCAACGTGCTTTAGCGATTTGCTAAGGCTGGTTAATATAACTTGTGTACTTAATCTCATGTCTTATATGTTTTCTTATTTGCTTTTATAATAATTAATCAGCGTAATCTAATTACGTAAACTAGCTATTAATTGAGGAATGCCACCGACGTACCATAAAAAATCTTCAACATCATTACTAATATTTTGAGGGAAACCAACACGCTTAATTTGATAAAGGTCCTGACCTTTGCGGTTAACACCTCTAATGGTTGTTACCGCCGAAGATATTCCAAGATCTTTAAGCACCTTAATATGCCAGTCATTAAAATCTTCAACGTGCCCTCGAGGGTAACTAAAATGTTTTATTTTAATTGATAATTTTTCTTCTAAATCTTTTACTGATTTCTCTATTTCAAATTTTGATTGTTCTTCATCACAGTAAGCCAATGGATAATGATTGTAGCTATGGGCACCTATTGTAATTAGCGACTCTTCGTTCAATATTTTTAGTTCATCCCAACTCAGGTGGTAATCACTTTCGTCGGGCAAGGCTTTGTCTCCAGCGACAGAATATATGACCTCATGAAATTTATCAGGTTTATAATTCGCTTGCAGATATTGCATGAAATCAAACGCGGCTTTATATCGTTTATCTGCCGATGATAGATCATATTCTTTCTTTGACAGGTCAATTTTTACAACATTCTCTTCAATTGCAAAAAAGAAATTAATAACTGATTGAAACCAAAGGTTTTTCTTAGAGTCTATTACGGAAGAATTAATGTAATACGTCGCTGGTACTTTATGTTTTTTTAAAATCGGTAAAAGAAATTTAAAATTGTCTTTAAATCCATCATCAAAAGTTAGAACGACTGATTCTCTATTAACACCTTGTGCGCTAAGTTGCTCAACCGCCTCATCCATGGAAATTATGTCGAAGCGTTTTTTCAATTCCAAAATAGCGACTTCTACTTCACTTACGCTGGTATGACCGGTAATTCTACGGGGATCATTTTTATCTGCGATAATGGCATCCGACAATACGCGGTGCCCATAAAGGATCGATATTCCCGCCCCCTCTTTTCGTCTTTTAATTAGTCGCAAAAGACTCCAAGGCCCAAAATATAAAACTAATATTTTAATAAACTTTTTAATCAACTTATAGTCTCTTTACTATATTTTATTTTCATATGCATAAATTTTGTATCGATTTTATTTAAAACTAATTTATTTAGTCACTAATTCACTCAAAACTAGATTGTTCAACCCTATCGATTAAGAGGATGAGGAATTATATAATCTCTAAACTCATTAGGGTTTCCAGTTTTTCCATCTTCCGCGGCCTTTACTATATTATAAGCCTCTCTCGCAGTAACATAATGAAGGCGATATTCTTTTCCATCATTGTATTTGTTTTCAAAATAACTAAACATTCTATCGGTCGTATCGCTCACYACCGATTTATGGTCTTGTGCGCCATGACAAAATATCTTAACGAAYTGCCAATTTGGYTGTCCTTCGACATGTATYTTYTGYCTAACCCAAGAATCTATACGYTTWGGGTCATCGTGTGTTGGRAACYGRTTGATATCACCATCTTCAATCGTGGGATGCCATTTATGTCGCCAATCTCTCCAATTRATATTRAGMGGTCCTTGAAAAATCATAAATTCATTCTTTGATTCCTTAATACCAACTTTAGCGTCTCGGCCTTGAAAGTAAGATTTAGGGTTATCATTGTTATCTGAATAATAAATATTATTTATAAATGGCGGTTGAGCTTCATTAAATAAAGCTGGAAAAGTATAATCTCCATAACAACCCGCTTGCTTCAATAAACTAATTTCATTGTCCACGCCACAATAGTTTTCGCCTCTCGAATTAGCTAAAGACCAATCTCCGTGAATAAAAGAAAAACAAGCCTTTTGCCCATCTTTATATGGTTTCATGTAACCATATTTATGAAATATATCGAAAGCATCGTTAAGTTTTTTTACAAAAGATGTTTCATCATCATGATCATGGTGCCAGTGAAGTTCAAATTCGCCATATCCATCTTTAACAAGATGTTGAAGAGCTTCTAGTTCATGCTCATGCATAAGATCCATAGCATAAAAGAAACTGTGTTTAGGATGTTGTCCATCAAAATCCTTATGTTTACTGGCTATTTTTGGATAACCTGTATTCCACGCTTCTAATCTATCCGCATGACCATTCATTTCGAAATGATCAACAAACAACAGCATAATATCAACTGGCTCATTTTTTGTATCAACTTTAATAAATAGACGCTTTAGGTACGAACTAAGCCAAACATCAATGTTTTTCTTTTTGACGTAGACAACCACTAGCGCAATAAAAATAATTGCAAAAATTACGATAATAGTAATTAAATAATTAAGCATCAATTCTACCAATGACTTTAGGATGAAAGTTTCTTACTGCACTACATAAACCAATATAGAAATAAGTCCAGACGGCATACCCTTGATTACCTAAAAATATATAGACTAACCAACCCACCATCACAACAGCAATCGCTATAACAATGGTTTTCTTTTGCATATCTGTTGGTTCATATTTTAGGCTTGAACCATCATCATCGCTAGTTAAATACATCGATTTTTCATTCGACACATCGACTGAATCAGAAGCTATTGGCGTACCAAAAATAGGATGCAATTCAACTCTTTTATTACTTGAGCTAGACGAAAACGAATCGCCATCTGGAGGATCTGAATCTGTCTCCACAAAAAATGGTTTAAACTCTATAAAGCAAAGCCTCAAAATCCAAAGAAACAAAAATATACCTGCAGGCCCGAGTTCTGCCATTATTTGAACATAAGAGTTATGTGGCATTAAACCATGATATTCGTTCCATTGGCCCTTTCCGACACCGGTTACGGGATACCAACTGATCATGTCAAAACCATGTCCCCAAGCGCGAGTTCTACCTTGAAAAGATTTATCCGAACCAGCCTCCAAAATACTTTCTAATCTTTCTTGAATCGGGCCCGGTGCAAATGAAAGCGCAAAGAGCAAAAGCATTCCTAGTATTCCTCCGGTGATGCCTTTTTTAATAATATTACCGCTCCCTCGCAATATAAATGTTAGAACAACCATCATACCCAGTAAAACCATTACAGTGCGTGAACCTGTTTTACCAACAACAAAAATAAGTAAACCGATAAACAATATCGATATTAATTTAATAATAATGCTACTACGCATTAAAAGCGCCGCAAATAGAAACGGCAGAGTTGTAATCATTAATTGCCCAAATTCATTTGCATTTTTATAATAACCCAATCCTTGCCAACGACCATTTCTTTGATCAATAAATATAGATGTTTCTGGATTAACACCAACATCAACAATTACTTCATATCCCATAAACACTATGCAACATGACATAACCGCAAAAAGAATGGCAAATTGTCTTGTAGTTTGCATTATGCGAGTTGCAAAATAGTAGAATGCTAATGAACTAACAAACTCCCAAGTTTCCGAAACAATCTCTCCTGGTTCCATAACAATCAAACCTAAGATAGATACAACTAGCATCCATATTAGTAATTTATCTTGTTTCCAAACATGTTGTGAAAGTTTATCTTTGTTAACGATGCATCCAATAATTAATCCTAAGAAAAGTAAACTAAAGGGTTTTATGGCTGCTATATCAGGAAAGCGATCCTGAAAACGAATCAAGACACTAAATATTAAAGCAACTAAACCATAAAAAGGATTAAAAATACTAGTTACAAAACTTGCGAAATAGAAAAAGTAAGCGAAAGCCATTTTTAGTTTACGCTCGCATTTTTGTTATACCGAGTAAATCTCGATAAGTTTGTTGATAATTATTGACCATGGTTTCTAGAGAGTAATTTTCTACCACATGCTTTCGAGCATCTTCGGACATTGTCTGTAATTTTTTTCGATCGGTCATAAGAGAATCCAATAAATCTGCCAGTTGGCTAGATTGACTAACTTCAAATAGGTGTCCCGTTTTATTTTCAATAACAATTTCAGGACTACCACCAACATTTGTTACCACAACTGGAAGTGCTGAAGACATGGCTTCGAGGATCGTATTGGATAATCCCTCCCGAAATGATGGAAGCACAAATATGTCGTAGGCATTCATAACAGATGGTACATCTTCCCTTCTGCCCATTAAAAAAACTTTATGCTTCAATCCCAGCTCTTCTATCAACGCCTCTAAAAGCTTTCTTTCTGGACCATCACCGGCTAAAGCTAACCGAGCTTTAGGCTGTTTTTGTATTACTATTGCAAATGCTCTAATTAAACTTGGGTAGTTTTTCACTTCTACTAAACGTCCAACGCTACCGACTAATATATTTTCTTCTTTTAGATTTAACTCTTCTCTT
This sequence comes from Gammaproteobacteria bacterium, assembly GCA_002401655.1. GTDB lineage: Bacteria > Pseudomonadota > Gammaproteobacteria > Enterobacterales > Kangiellaceae. Next base: position 22,382 of record NVTT01000057.1, read on the forward strand.
ACACTATTTCTTTGCTCTGAATTCGGGGCAAATTTATTAACGTTCACACCATTTATAATCGCTTTGAAAATATTAATTGAAACATTAAAACGTCTAGAAACCTCATGAACTAACGCCACA
>NVTT01000058.1 GCA_002401655.1 Gammaproteobacteria bacterium
CCAAGAAATTAACATCCTCTGGCTTATAACGACCATCCAGTGCTCCTTTTTGGAAGAAAGCAGGAATCTAAAAGAACCAATAAATTACAGGTAAAAAGAAGAGAGAACAGAAGGAGGAGGACACATACACATTGAAGGAGAGAAACATACCTTTGTATCTAGAGGCTTCTTCACAGCAGGCTTCTTTTCCCACTCTACATCTATTAGGGTTGCCTTATCCTAAAAGAAATGTTAGTATTTTTCTGTGAAAAAAATAATATGAAAACATACCACCACTCCTTGCCTTCTGCCTTTTGGAGGCTGAGAACTGCCTGGAGTCTTGTTCATCAGTTTTGGAGGATCCAAACTGATTGAAGTCCTGTTCATCACAAGAGAAACCTATGAGAAAGTAAATAAAAACTATCAAATAAAACGAAGGAAAGTAAAGCATGTGGTGGAAGAAAAAGGATGATTCTCTAGCTATCGAACTAAATTCGGCTAACCAAACAATTATAAAAATGAAACGCGATCTGGAGCTTTTTGAAAAAGTCAGAGATGTCTCTGGTTTACAGCGCGACTATGCTCTTGAACAAATTAAGGAGCAATCTCACCTATATGAATTATGGGTTGATGGTGCTTTAACAATTGGTACAATAAGAGACGCTGTAGCCGATTCGTTTGAAAAATTAAACCGTGAAAAAAATCAGCTAATTGAATCAATTAACTCGTTTGATCAAATTCATGTACTTATTTCATCAATTGCTAGTAGCTTAGGTGAAATAAAAGCCCAAAACCATGAAGCAGCAATCTCCGTAGATACTCTCAGCGAAAGAGGGCAAGCAATAGAACAGTTTGTTGCGCAAATTCAAAGTATATCCGATCAAACAAATCTTCTTGCACTTAACGCTGCTATTGAAGCAGCTAGAGCTGGCGACCAAGGCCGCGGGTTTGCGGTGGTTGCAGATGAAGTAAGAACATTAGCGCAAAAATCCGCCACGGCCTCGCAGGAAATTACAACAATCGTTTCCTCGATTACCGAGCAAACCAGTCTCACTCAAAAACAAATCCGAGATTCTGAAACCTCCGCCAATAGCCTTTTTGACCAAACGCATAATGTTCAATCAATTATTAGCGAAATTACGGATGTTTCTAAAACAATGTTTCAAGTAATAGATCAATCCACTAATTCATCTTTTTTACAAACCGTAAAACTCGATCACGTCACTTGGAAATCTGAAATTTATCGAGCCGTTTGGGGTTTGTCTGACAAAACCGCAAATGATTTTGCTAATCATCACTCGTGTAGACTTGGCGAATGGTATTTCAAAGGCGATGGAAGAAAATATAAGAACCTTTCTGCTTTTCAGCGTTTGGATAAACCCCATCAAGACGTGCATGACGGCGGATTTGAAGCCCTAAAAAGCTATGAGCTAGATGATAAAATGGGTATAAAATCAGGATTAATGAAAATGGAAAATGCTAGCAAGCTAGTCATTGATATATTAGCTGAGCTAGAAACGCAATTACCCTCAGATATTCCAAATACGGCAAAACAATCTAGTCAATCACCTGATGCAGGTTCTGCCGAACTCTTCTAGTATTTAAATTAAAGCTTTATTGTAGCCTTGATGGAGCCCGCGTAATCAAGGAATTAATTTGCTCACAATAATCTCCTCTCTCCCACAAATCTCAAACCTAAAAAAGCCGAGTCTATTAAGAAAGTAGCTCGGCTTTTTGCTAGTTCTTGAGTTCCTAAAACAAAGGAATAATGTCTAAAACTTAAAGTGCGAAACTAACCCTTGCAAATTAACCGCTAGTTTTGCCATATCTTGACTCGCGGCTAAATTCTCCGTTGCTCCTTGAGCTGTTTGATCCGCAGCTTGAGAGATAGATAATATATTCTCATGCATTTCTCTAGACACAGCGCTTTGCTCATCGGCAGCGCTGGCGATATGACTACTCATGTCATTAATAATATTTACAGCATTGGTGATCTTAACCAAAGACTCGCCCGCTTTTGCTGTTTCTTCCACACTATTTTGTGCTTCTTGAGTACTACTTTTCATTACCTCAACGGCTTCTTGTGTTCCACTCTGCAACCGCTCAATCATTTCTTGAATTTCAGAAGTTGACTCTTGCGTTTTACTAGCTAAGGTTCTAACTTCATCCGCTACAACGGCAAACCCTCTTCCTTGTTCTCCCGCTCTAGCCGCTTCAATAGCTGCATTTAAAGCAAGCAAATTAGTCTGGTCAGCGATACCTCTGATAACATCTAAAACACTACCAATACTTGTTGAATACTCATCGAGTTTATTGATGACATCAGCCGCTCGTTGAATCTCGGAAGCGAGACCGTTTATTGTACTGATATTATCTTGTACAACTTGTTGTCCTGCAGAAGCTTCTTGATTTGCATTCTGTACTTCTCTGAGTGTATTGCTAGCACTAGATGCAACTTCATCAACCGTTGCAGTCATTTCAGTCATTGCCGTTGCAATCATGTCCGTTTGTTCTTTTTGTTGTCCAATACTAACGTTGCTTTGTAATGAAATTGCGGAGGTTTCTTCTGCGGCCGCGGAAAGTTGTTGTGAGCTACTGGATATTTCGGTCATCATGCCACTTAATTGCGTGCTCAAACGGTTAATACCTTCAGACAGCTTACCTATTTCATCGTCGCTATGAACATCGACTTTATCTCTTAAATCACCATCAGCGACTTTGTTCATCACCTTTAATACAGCTGATAGAGGACCTCGAATACTTTTTAATACCCAAGCATTAATGCCTGCAGCCACTAATATAGCGATTATAGCTAACCCGATCATCAGTGCGCGACTTGACGTTACATTGGCGTTCGCTTCTTCTTTTATACTGAGGTTAAGGGCATTCACTCGATCGGAAACAATGGCTAAATCCGATAACGCTTGTTCAGCAATTTGCGCCGATTGAAGCAGTTCTGATTTTGCTTTTTGTTTGGTATTTAATTGCGTTTCTAATAATTGTAAAATGCTGGTTGAACCAACCACTAATGATTTAAAATTTTCAACGCTAGATAGTGTGTCGTTATAATATTCGTTATTTTTGGCAGTTCTATTACTGCTCACTTGGTAAAAGCGTTTTGAAAAATCCTGCATTAAAGTAGTAATTTCATTTCTTGCTAGATTGACCTGAGATAATTCAGCAATTGCCAAAGCATCGGTAATAGTTACCGTTGCTTCTGTTACCATTGAAGACATTGCAGAAAGGTTATCTGCCACTGATTTAGTGCGAGCCTCATCTGAAAAATCAGATAAAAGAGAGTCCAAGTCATCCGCAGCATCTTCAAATGCGACTTGCTTATCAGTTAATTGCGTTCGTAAACTAAGATCTTCCTGGTGTGATTTAAATGATTGAGGGACCAAAGCGAAATAATCATTTACTTTTTTGTGACTTTTATTCAGTGCCGAGTTGATATTTTCATGGCTTGCAGAATATTGATCAAGCGCTTTATAAGCTTTAGTATTATCTTTTTGATGTTGATTAAACCCACTTTCATAACTAGGTAACTCACTAGATTCGATAGCTTGGTGATAATTATTCACTTGCACGCTTGCTTTGAGCAAACTAGTCATAACATTGCTGGTTTGCTGTAACATGGGTGTAGATTCTTCTGTAACTCTCGTCAGGCCGTCATTAATGCTACTAACGCCGGACAGACCGTTAAAAACCAATATGACCAAAAGGGCGATTGTTAAAGTGGCACCACCAACTATACGTGCCGTTACTGTTAAATTCATAAATACCTCTAAATGCCTAAATTTTCCTAAATATAGAATACTAAGCCTACTCCTTGGCTTATTTTGATTACGTTTTATCTCTTAAGTAAAGATTAGACCTAAATAGTGCAGTTTGCCGAATTTTTCTATCCTACCTTTGTTCCAATGCTTTTAATCACCTTTTTTTCAAGGTGCTTATACCAATCCTTATTTATATTTTGCCCTATTAGCCATACCAATAAGATGTTGTTATTATCTAAGACCAATCAATTCTTGATACCATAGGGAAAGTTATGAAATTACATCGAGCAGAGCTATTAAAAACAGCTTTTTTAATGATCGCATGCTCAATTAGTAGTTGCTGTTGGGCACAAGGCAAGGGAATGGTGAGTTTTGAAAGTTCATATTCGGTTGCTGAAACCGAACAACGGCTCATTCAAATACTAAAAAGCAAAGACTTTAAAATATTTACCCGAATTAATCATTCTGATGGTGCAAAGGCTGTGAATATCAAGCTACCAGAAACTCGAGTGGTTATTTTTGGAAAACCACAAATTGGTTCAAAATTGATGCTGTGTAGTCCGAGCGTGGCTATCGATTTACCACAGAAAATGCTAATTTGGAAAGATGGTCATCAAGTGAAGCTTGCTTTTAATTCACCAAAATTTTTGCAAAAACGCCATCAAATGAATGGCTGTGAAACACTTCTTAAAAAAATTAATGGCGCACTGAATAAAATAGCTGAGAAGGTAACCAGTTAAAAATAAATAAAACAAAATACTTACTTTATGAGGGATAAATAATGGAAAAATCATGGTTTAAGAACTACCCCGCTAGTTGTGCTAGAGAAATTGACGTCAATACCTATCAATCAATGGTTGAAGTCTTTGACAATGCGATTGATTTATATGGTGATAAGATCGCCTTTCAGAGCTTTGGAAAGGAGCTTAGTTATTCTGAAATAAAAGCGTTATCGGACAAATTTGGTGCCTATTTACAAAATGAGTTAGGTGTTAAAAAAGGCGATAGAGTTGCTGTGATGTGTCCTAATACCTTTGTTTTTGCGATTTCATTATGGGCTATTATTCGAATTGGCGCGGTTCAAGTCAGCATTAACCCTCTTTACTCTCCCCACGAGTTAAAGCATCAACTGAAAGATGCAGATGTAGAAAATATTATTATTTACTCTGCTTCAACGCCTATTCTTGCGGAAATTATTGAAAGTAGCCCTATTAAACAAGTGATTGTGGCTGGAATTGATGACTTAATTGACCTTGGACTACCTAATGCGSCAGTCGATCCGAGATTGGAAAATACAATTTCTTTTGTCGACGCGTTAGCGAAAGGCGAGCAACACGAAGTTTCTATTCCTAGCTTATCTCATTCAGATTTAATCTTCTTGCAATATACCGGCGGAACGACTGGACTCTCTAAGGGTGCGATGTTGAGTCACAGCAATATAATAGCCAATGTTTTACAATTTTCCGAAACCGCTAAGGATTACCTCGAAAAAGGCAAGGAAATAGTGATTACCGCTATTCCTATGTATCATATTTTTGCTTTAACCGTTAATACCTTGGCAAATTTTAGTGTCGGCTCTAAAAATGTTTTAATTGCTGATCCACGAGACATGGCTTCGTTTGTTAAAACATGGCAAGCCACTAAAGCCACATTTTTTACCGGCGTAAATACCTTATTTAATGGATTAGTTCATACCCCAGGCTTTGAAGATATCGATTTTTCTAGCCTAAAACTCACCGTTGGTGGTGGTGCCCCGGTACAGGAAGCCGTCTCTAAAAAGTGGGAAGCCGCAACAGGCCAGCGTATCCATGAAGGTTATGGATTATCTGAAACCTCACCGATGGTTACAATGAATCACGCTACAGCAAACGGTTATATCAGCGGTATTGGTTTCCCAGTACCTTCTACTGATATTTCTATTAGAGACGATGATAATAACATCGTAACGGATGGTGAATCCGGTGAACTATGTGTTAAAGGTCCTCAAGTGATGCAAGGATATTGGCGCAATCAAGAAGCAACCGATGAATGCATGACCGCCGATGGCTATTTTAAAACTGGTGATGTTGCATTACTTGATGAGTTTGGTACATTTCATATCGTTGACCGTAAAAAAGATATGATTTTAGTTTCAGGATTTAATGTTTTTCCAAATGAAATTGAAAATGCCGTTGCCGATATAGAAGGTATTTTAGAATCCGCTTGTATTGGTGTTAAAAACGAGAAATCAGGTGAATGTCCCAAATTGTTCGTAGTTAAAACCGACGATTCAATTACTCAAGAAGATGTAATCAAACATTGCCGAGGACGTTTAGCTGCATATAAAATACCACGTGAAGTGGTATTTATTGATGAGCTTCCTAAATCCACGGTCGGAAAACTTTTAAGGCGTGAATTGAGAAATTATTAAATCCCCCTCCCAAGAGTGGGTCCGATGAGGGAAATCCCCCCGACAATTGCTCCATGCATTGTTCTACTAAGTTACATCCATGTAACGACCTAAAAAAAGGGGGAAGCAAGCCCTCAATATTCTCATATAAAAAATATGGAAAAAAACACTCTTTGAGGCTTAGTGATTATTCTCATCTAACAATTCAAAAATAAACTGACCAATTTTAGTATTGTCAAAATGGCCTCTTAATTCGTTGCTTTTAGGACCAAAAGCGTAAAGATTCACATCAACGCCGGTATGGCTTCTCGTCGTCCAGCCGGTATTAGTATGACGGTTTACAATATCTGTTATTAAATCAACCGCTTTATTTTTTTGTTTATTCGAGTTTTTCCTTTTTTCTCGAGCTGAAATTTTCGAGCTGGTTTTATTTTCAACTTCTTTAACAAATTTAAAGCTCTTTAAGCTCTCCTCTTCCTCTTTGTTCAAAACCAAACTGCTTGCTCGCTTAAATTCAGCCAACAAATCATTGGAATAAAGAGCTCGTTTGACAATCTCTTCAGGTGTTTTAGTAAATTGTTTGATTACCCTACCTTTCCAGTAATATTTGTTTTTATTGTCGTATCTTGTACCTAAACTCAATCCCCCGGTCTCATGATCAGCGGTTAAAATAATCTGTGTTTGCCCATCTTCGTTAGCGAATTTTAATGCCACTTTTAAGGCCAACTCAAAATCTTGCATCTCAGACATTACACCAACGATGTTATTGCGATGACCTGCCCAGTCAATTTGGCTAGCTTCCACCATCAGAAAAAAGCCCTTTTTATTCTGTGACAATACTTTAATGGCTGCAGCGGTCATTTCTGCTAGAGAAGGTGTTTTCTCATCTCTATCCCAGAATTTATTCAACTGTCTCTGCGCAAATAAACCAACTATTTTAGAATCTTGATTGGTTAAAAGATCAGTTTTATTCTTTATTGTTTTAAAGCCTTTTTTAGTTAATTCGGCCATCAAGTCCCTATCTTCTCGAACGAAATACTCTCTTCCGCCACCCAAAACCACATCAAACATCAGTTGAGCTTGCTCGTCATAATTATCAAGATAATAATCTGCAATTTTACTGTATTCGTAACGGCTAGGATGATGGGCAATAAATGCTGCGGGGGTAGCATCGGTTAATAACGAGGTAACAATCAAACCGGTAGAAAGCCCATTTGATTTAGCCTGCTCCAAAACGGTTTTTAATTTTTTACCCTCAGCGGTTATCGATAATGAACGACTTAGCACTTTGTGTCCCGTCGCATAAGCTGTCGCTGAAGCCGCCGAGTCTGTTATACGACCATATTCATCATCGTTATTAAGCGGATCCGTAGCTACGGTACCTGTTAAAATTTTATCAAATTCCGTTTGTTCTATTTGGGGGGTTTCTGGGTTATCCATAAACTGGCGATAAGCTTTCAGATAAGCAGGCCCCATGCCATCACCAATCATCAATATGATATTCTTTACTGGTTTACTGTCTTCACTTTCTGTAATCAATTTTACAGGGTTGGTTTTACAGCTTGTGAAACCCACTAACAACGCAATTATCAACAGTAAAAACTTAACACTATTAGTATAACTATTGGTCATATATCACTCTTTTTAATAAGGCTATCGCCTCAATCTAATTCTAAATACGCTGAATAAATTTTTGTGGCGATATTGTTGCATATGCATAAAATTAATTTAACGTCTAACTCAATTGCATGCTACTATTTCCAACACAGGGAAGCAAAAACAATTAAAACTATAACCAATGTTTAAACCCTTTATCGCACTATTTTATTTAGTTATTTTGGTCTTATCTGTGTCTCAGATAGCTCTTGCCGAACGATCGTCAAGAACAAGCGCCAACAACAAAATTCAATACCAATTACCTCATATCAAAACTCAAATTCTATTAGATGGAAAAATAACCGAAAAAGTTTGGGAAAAAGCTTTAAAAATTGATCTTAACTATGAAACATCTCCAGGCGAGAATATTAAACCAAATGTAGTCACCCATGTTTACCTATACGAAGATGGCGAAACACTTTATGTAGCATTTGATGCAAAGGATGAAAACCCAGAATCTATCCGAGATTTTTTATTAGATAGAGATAATATATGGCGTAGTGACTTTGTCGGGCTAAAATTTGATACTTTTGGTGAGTCAAAAAAAGCATTTCAATTTTTCTCTAATGCTAAGGGGATTCAAGCGGATGCCATTCAAGAAGACTTTAGAGGTGATGACTCAACGTGGGATGCCATTTGGTATAGCAAAGCAAAAATAAACTCAAACGGTTATGTAGTCGAAATGGCTATTCCTTTTCGCGCTTTACGTTTTCCTGCAACCAATAGAAAACAAACTTGGGGAATTGAAGTTTTACGATTTCTGCCAAGAAAAATGTTTCATCGAATTGCTAACTCTCCCGTTAATAGAAATATAGCCTGTAGTATTTGCCAATTTGATCAGCTTGTTGGTTTTGAAAAAGTAGAACAATCCAAAAACCTAAGACTTATTCCTACATTAACCTTTGGGCAGAGCGAAAGCCGAAGCTTTAATGATCAAAGTGTTCCTGGCTCCTGGGTTAACGATAATCAAGACTCCAGCCTCGGGCTTGATTTGAGTTGGGGAATAACGCCTGAGACCTATCTTAACGCAACGATTAATCCTGACTTTTCACAAGTAGAGGCGGATTCCGCTCAGCTTGAAGTCAACTCAACATTCTCCATTTTTGTTGATGAAAAACGCCCCTTCTTTTTGGATGGCGCTGATTACTTTAATTCGCCTAATAGATTAGTACACACGCGAGATTTAGTCTCTCCCGATTATGGATTAAAAATTACCGGCCAAACGGATAATCACAGTTATGGCGTCATGTCAGTTAGAGATGAATCAACCAGTTTTTTATTGCCTAGTAATCAGGGTTCTAATTTGTTAACAATGGAAAACCTACAGAGCGAAAACCAAATTTTAAGATATAACTATGATTTAGGCGATAAAAACAGTATCGGTGCATTAATCACTAAAAAAACAGCTGAAGGATATTCAAATAGTGTTTCTGCGATAGATGGAAGATATTGGTTTAACCAAGCACACTCATTAACCTACCAAGTGATGAATTCTGAAAGCCAATACTCACAACGAATGGTCGATGAAAATGAAGAATTGGAGGCCTCGCACTTATCAGATAATGCTTTTACACTTCGTTACGACTATCAAACTAGAAACTGGCGCGCTAAAGCTCGGCATGTTGGTGTAGGCGAAGACTTTAGAGCAGATTTAGGTTTCGTACCGAAAGTTAATTTTACTAAATCGGTTATTGGTGCTCGCAGAATATGGTTTCCCCAATCCAACAAAAACAGTAAGTCTACCAAACAATGGTGGAATCGAGCTTCTTTTGGCGGAGATTGGGATATCACTAAAGATTCTGATGGTAAGTTGTTGGAAAAAGAATTAGAAGCTAATGCTAGAGTACAAGGAACCTATCAATCAACTGTTAATATCGGTTTTGGTAAAAGAGAAAAAGAATGGAATAATATTATTTTTGACGAAAATTTCTATTTTGTTTTTGCTGGAATGGAGCCTTTTTCTGGATTCAAATTTAACCTCAGATACAATTCAGGAAATTCTATTGATTTTGTTAACACTCAATTAGGAAAATCTAAACGTATTTCGCCCAGTGTTGAATGGCAAATCAATCAACATCTATTTATGCGGCTAAATTTTTCTAAGCAATGGTTTAATGTTGATTCGGGCGAGCTATTCAATGCTTCWRTRGCAAAYTTTCGMTTRAGTTATTTATTTGATGAACGAAGTAGCCTTCGATTTACATTRCAAAAAYKGGATRTTARAAAARAYMCYATGYTMTAYAATTCTTTTTTTAATGAYGASGAAGATGAACTTCCAAAACTAATAGAGCTAGCAACCCAATTTTTATATTCATATAAAGTAAATCCACAAACATTGTTTTTTGCAGGCTACTCAGATAATAGTTTCCAAAATGATCAAATGGCACACATTGAAAAAGAAAAACGTTCGATATTTATTAAGTTTTCTTATGCTTGGCAAATATAGGCACAATCAATGGTAGCCAATCTTTAAAAAAATTTGTATCTGGTTCACTCATGTTAGTTTGTATTATCAACTTAAAAAACAAATAGGTTTAATTACTCTTCAGTGAGTGCATCAATGATTTTTCTACCTAGCTCAGGGTGTCCCATAAAACTAACAAAAGGCGCTGTCGCTTTTTTACTTCCAACCGCAAAAACTAGTACTGGAGAAGCGGTATGAGTTCCATTTGACCAAACGACTGATTGCTGTTCCGCCACTTCTATCGCTAATAAATTTTGCCTGTTATCATCTAAGGGATAGACAAAAAAAGCCTCATTACTTTTCATTTTTGGCACTTGTTTAATACCCATCGATTTATGCCCTTCTAAATAATAGACGTTATCGTGAGTCGTTAAAATTCTATTTGCTTGCGCCTCAGTTATATCAAATTCAGTATTTTGATTGACTATATTCATTAACTGTAAAGGCGTTTGATCTTCTTTATTTAAACGATCAAATTTCTTTGTAAAAATTTCTAAATAACTTAATTTCTGATTATAAATTTTCTGCAAAACCTGTGGAGAACCAAAATTATAATTTGGTTGATAAGGCTTATCTTTAAACGCAGAGCCCTCTAATGCTTCAGGTTTTGGAATATTCACCGATGAATAACTAAAGCCAAAGCCGCCCGTTTCATGATCAGCTGTGACAATTATTAACGTGTCGTCTCTATCTTTAGCCCAGTCTAAAACATAATGAAGCGTATCATCAATCTTCAACATTTCATGCAACATAGTACCTGTGTCATTGTAGTGAGCAGCCCAATCAATAAGCCCCGATTCGATCATTAGAAAAAAGCCATTTTCATTTTTCTCTAAAGTTTCAATTGCCTTCTTAGACATTTCTCTCAGAGTCGGAATAGTTCGATTAGGGTTTGCTTTATTACGATCTGTAATAATTGCATCGGGAAAGGCTGAATGACTAAACAACCCTAATGTTTTTCCAGTTGTCTTGTTCATCTGATCTTTTGTAAAGGCTAACTTATATCCTTTGTTTGTTGCTTCCTCTAGTAAATTACGATCATCCTTTCTTTTCGATTGTATCGAAATCGCTCCATCAGTAATTAGCGATAAATGTTTGTATATTGCTGATTCTTGGTCATTTGCGTTTTGAGGGATCCAATGACGAAGACCGCCGGAAAGCATAATATCCGCACCTGTTTCTAGCATATCAATCGCAATTTCATTCTCTAACATACGACTTGGTTGATGTGCACCGAATGATGCAGGAGTAGAATGAGTAAGTCTAACATCCGAAACAATACCTGTTGCTTTCCCCAGTTTTTTTGCGATATCTATTAAGCTATCACTTGGATTACCGATTGCGTCTATACCAATAGTTTCTGGATTGGCCGGTTTTCCTGTTGCTAATTGTGTAGCAGACGCGGCTGAGTCAGTTACCATAATATTTGATGAGTAAGTCATCGAAACACCTAAAGTGCCTCCTTCTTCTAACATTCGCGTAAACGCTGTCGTTCTACTTTGTATCACCGGATTCTCAGATTGACGTGCATAAGCTTCTAACAAACCGATTTGWGCMGGACCCATMCCATCACCAATAATSAGTATCACGTTTTTTATTTTRTTWGTSGTTTTACTTTGCTTTTTTACCTCCGTCGTAATCTCACAACCAGAAATCATAATCGATAGAAGAGTCAATACTATTATTCGTTGGAATTTTATCATTGAGCTTATTTTCCGTAACTTAGAGAACCATTATCGTGATGAATATTGACAGAATGAACAATTTTAGTCACATAATCTGTTGTTTTAACCGTCGAAACGGTGATGAAATCAGCGTGCGCACCTTGATGATCTAACTCCAACCGAATAAAACCTTGATGACGACCATCGGTCCAATTTATTTCTTTATTATGCTTTGCATTGAGTTCATCATACTTTTGTAATGCTTCTTCACCCAAACCTAATATAGAACGCGGTGAACTAATTCCCGTTGCGCCAAGCTCTACTCCCATTGCTTTATCATGTTGGTCAAACAAAGAATTTGCCCAATAGCTGTGACTATCACCTGAAAGTACTAGCAAATCTCTTGCATTGGCATCCTTCGCTATTTGATAAAACCTTTCGCGCGCTGCGGGATATCCATCCCAAGTATCGAGATCGGATGGTAGGTTTAACTCGCCTAGATGAGTTAATTCTTCAAGCATATTCTTAGCTTTAGAATTTAATTTTGGTAGTATTGCTGTAAAAATGGGGTCATCTAGTTTTGGTGCTTTTGATCGTGCCATTACCGTTTGGTTGCCTATGATGCGCCATCGCCGACCCTCTTTAACGGATGCATTTAATTCATTTTTTAAGAAGGCTTCCATCTCCGCAGATAACATATTACGATCTTCTGGTTGAACGTTATCATGTAAAAAAGTTTCGGCTTGTTGCGGCGTTGTTATATTCTGCAAATGCTTGTTATAGCTTATCTGCTCGCTCCTGCCTGTATGGCGACTTTCTAAAGTAATTAAACTCGCCAAATCACCAAATTTGTAATGTCGCCAATAGTTTTTTCTATCCTCTTTTTTAATTGGATCGCGAATCGGTAGCCACTCATAGTAGGCTTGTAATGAAGCTTCTCTTCTTGCGAGCCAATCTCCTTCATTTTCTTGATGGTTTTTAGCGCCACCCATCCAAGGATTATTAGCTGTTTCATGGTCATCCCAAATAACTATTAATGGATGTTGAGCATGAAGGGTTCGAGAGCCTACATCGGCTTTGTATTGAGCGTGACGCTTTCTGTAGTCATCCAGAGATAGGATTTCATGAGCAGGAATATGGTTTCGATTGATCTTCTTACCAGAGTCTCCGCCATAACCATCAATCGCGTATTCATATATATAATCGCCTAGATGAACCACTAGATCGACTGTCGGATCATTTGCAATCGCATCGTATCCATTAAAATATCCAAATGGATAATTTGAACAAGTTGCAACCGCTAATACAAGTTTTTCAACATGGCCGATCGGTAGAGTTTTAGTTCTACCGATGGGTGAATTTTCTCCATTGACTTCAAATTTATAAAAATATTGTTTGCCAGGTTCCAGATCGCTAACAATCACTTTAACGGTGAAATCTCGATCGCTATCAGTGGTTGTTTTCCCTTGTTTAATTGTATTTTTGAATTTTTTGTCCGTCGCAATAAACCAATTAACTTTTATCGGTTGATCGATATGGCTAACACGAGTCCAAATAACAATACTCGAAGAATCAGGATCGCCACTAGCCACACCATGGCTGAATTGGCTATCAGCTTGTTTATTACTTTTAATATCAGTACAAGCGCTTGGCAGGAGTAAAACGGTTGAAACTGTCGAAACCGTTTTAATTGCATCTCTTCTAGAAATTGATTTAGAAACTGTGGTCTTCACAAAATTCTCTCTTTAAAAAATTTAACTACTGTTTAAGCTGATGGAAACTATGCTCTTATGAGTAGATTTCAGGCTTTTAAGTTTGGGCTTTTAAATGCCGTTAACTATTTTTGTGTATCGCCAAAATATCTTCTATAACTGCATAACCAGTTTCCAGCCTACCTGCGCCTGGACCAATAATTGTTACATCCCCCAAGATTTCGGTTGAATAAGTGAGCGCATTAGTCGCTCCCGATATTGATGCAAGCGGGTGATTTTTGCTGATCATCTCAGGTTTTACTGAAGCGATAAAACCAGATTCTGTTTTTCCCACGGTGCCGATTAATTTCCAATGTTTATTTTCTAGCGTGGCGTTTTCTATATCTTTAGAAGTAATAGCGCTAATACCCGTACAATCAATATCGGATAGCGTTAAATCCAATCCCATAAAGAGGTTTCCTAGAATCACAACTTTTGCCGCCGCATCATGTCCGTCTACATCACCGCTAGGATCTGCTTCTGCATAACCTAAATCCGTCGCTTGATCGAGCGCCACTTGATATTCAAGCCCTTTTTCCATTTCACATAAAATATAGTTTGTTGTACCGTTTAAAATCCCTTGTATTTTAGTGATCCCCGCCGCAAGCAACATATCATTACCCAAACTTAAAGAAGGTGTTCCACTCATAACAGTGCCTTCAATACCAATTTGAACATTATTGTCTGCTGCTAATTTTCGTAATTCAGGAAAAGCTAAAGCAACAGGGCCTTTGTTTGTCATTGATACATGCATACCATTACTCAGTGCCTGTTTCACATGACTAAGCGCGGGTTCACCTGTTTTTAAGTCGGTATATGCCAGCTCAATCAAAATGTCCGCTCCACTTTTTGCGATGGTTTCTTCCGCATCCCATCCAGAAAATGGTGTTTGCATCTTATTTAAGTTGCCATGCTCTTCAATGTGTCTAAGCAACTCGTTATGATCTAATCCATCCGGATCCGCGACACTACCTTTAAGAAAATCACATACCGCTACGGTTGAAATATCAATTCCAAATTTTTCTGATAGCAACGTCTGTTTATCCGATAAAAGTTTTGCTAGCCCTTGTCCAACATTTCCAAAACCAATAATCGCTATTTTATATTTTTTACTCATTACAATACTCCTTAAAATTATTAATTTTGTCCTAAACCGGCTTGCTTATATTAAAGCAATAAGTCTTTGCTTCGCTCATTTCATGAACCGCGCTCATCACGCCTTCGCGCCCTAATCCTGAACCTTTAACACCTCCAAAAGGCATGGCATCAATACGATAATCGCTACTTTCGTTGATCATGACGCCACCACATTCAAGCGCATCTGCAACGGTAAATGCTGTATCCAAATTTTGAGTGAATATGCCTGCCTGTAATCCATAATCAACATCGTTTGCCATTTCGACAGCATCTTTCACATCATTAAATCGAAAAAGAATAACCACCGGTCCGAAAACTTCTTCTTTAGCAATCAAACAATCATTGCTTACATTTTCGAGAACCGTCGGCTGATAAAATGTTCCTTCACGCTCTCCGCCACATGACAATATTGCACCTTTACTCAGTGCATCAGCAACCAACCGCTCCACTTTTTCCGCCGCCTTTTGATTGATCATCGGACCCATATCGGTCTCTTCTTTTAATTTATCACCCATACGAATATTCTTAGCTCGTTCAATAAACGACTTTGCAAATTCTTCATAAATATCGTTTTGGATATAAATACGTTGAACATGAAGGCAATTTTGACCGGCAGCCCAAAAACCACCACTAACTGTCGATTCAAGCGCTAGCTCTATATTCGCGTCGGATAAAACTAATGCGGGACAATTACTGCCCAACTCCATGGCAATTTTTTTCATACCGGCTTTTTTTATAATGTTTTCGCCAACAGGCTTACCGCCGGTAAAAGAAACCATCCGCACTCTAGGATCACTCACCAAAACATCGCCAATTACTGCTCCTTTTCCCGTAACTATTTGTAATATACCTTTCGGCAGCTCCGTTTTATCAAATAAATCAACCAACATCTTAGCAACCAACGGCGTTTCAGAATGCGGTTTCAATATAACTGTATTTCCTGCCGCTATCGCTGGACCAATTTTATGAGCAACTAGATTTAAAGGATCATTAAACGGTGTAATTGCCACAATAATGCCTAAAGGGTTCCGTTTGAAATAACCAAACTTATTCTCCGAACCCGGCATTTGGTCAAATGCAATTGTTTCGCCAGTAAACCGTCTTGCTTCCTCGGCGCTTATTCGTAATGTTTCAACACAACGAACAACCTCTTTCCGAGCTTCATTAATCGTTTTAATTCCCTCGCGCGCGATAACCTGAGCAAAGATTTCCTTTTGACTCAATAACGCCTCCGAAACCTGTCTCAAAACTGACATTCTAGTATGTACAGGTAGGTTCTTTGCCTCCAAAGCTGTTTTTTCCGCAATATCGATCGCTTCGATTGCTTCAGCCTCATTTGCACAATGAACCATTCCGACATGACTACCATCTTGTGGATCGACAACCATAATTGATGTGTTTTTATCTAACTCGTTAAACAGTGGGAACATGTAATACCTCTAACAATAATTTCTTTAAAATGACCTGATACCTATTCAGTTAACATTTGAATTCGGTAATCATTAAACACGGGCACTTTATCAACAATATATGAAAGCTACTTAACAATATATTGATTAAATTGATAAATAAATTTCAATTATCTGGTATTTGTGATTATATTTAATCAAATCATCAGCATATTGGGATTATGATGCAATTAGATAAACAAGATTTGAGAATATTGGATATATTACAAGTGGATGTTAAAGCAAGCGCTGAAATGTTATCTGAGGAAGTTGGTCTCTCTACAGCGAGCATCCATCGAAGATTAAAGCGAATGAGGGACAATAAAGTAATAACCGGTGAAGTCGCTATTGTATCTCCCAAAAGTGTCGGCCAAGCGATGACATTTATCATTTCTGTTCAGTTAAGGCGCGACAATGTTAACTGTTTTAACTTATTCAAAGAAAAAGTCAAAAAATCTCATCGTATCCAACAATGCTATTACATCACTGGCGAAGCTGATTTTATTTTAATTGTAACGGCTAAAGATATGCAAGATTTTGACCAGTTTACTAAAAAAATATTTTTCTCTGATAGTAATGTTCTACATTTCAAAACATCGGTAGTGATGGATAGGACTAAAGTGAGCCTTGCTCTGCCTTTAATTGATTGAATCGTTTAGCGATGAAGCCAATTTTCAGCATTAAAATTTCGCTATTGTTTGCGAGAATTCTGAAAGAAATTCTCGATAATTCTTCCAATTGTTGATAGAACTCTTGTAAATAGGCTTTCTAATCTGTTTGTCGCTTAACGTAGTAATTTTATTGGTTTGCAGGTGATGGTTTGAGCAAGCATCTTGCCAATCTAAACCACATCGCTCTAATATCTGTGTGATTTTCTTTTGTGGATCATTAACTAAGTTTTCATACGACATATTTATAATATTGCCTCTATCCTGCTTTATCCAAAAAGACATCAATTTCTTATAACTTAGATAATACTTTGCAAGCTCATTCAAATTACAAAAATAAGGTTCGTTCTCGGCGAAATAGTTACTAATTATTGACAAGGCAACTGCTTCGGCCTTTCTGTCAATATTAACTATAATTGCGTTAGGAAGAATTTTTTTAATCAATCCGATAGATTGAAAGTTAGCGGGTAGTTTATCTATAATGTATCGACTTTTAGGATAATGTTGTTTTAGTTTTTCACAATATATTTCTCTTAATTCTATCAACTGTCCGTCATTAAGTTCATTAACATTAAGAGGATAATGCTTTCCTGTCATTTGCTGTAGGCGATGTACTACATCGTTAGAAATATAGTTAACCTCACCAGCCGATTCTATTTCGGAATGGCTAGATAGCATTTGTGCTAAAAGCGTTGAGCCAGATCGCGGTAAGCCGACTATAAAAATAGGGGTCATTTTATTTAATTTGCTCTCATTGGGAGCGTTTCTTTTCTCAGCCAATTCGGCTTCTTTAAAACTAATTTCTAACTGTTGGTAAAAAGGATACATTTGTTCAACCCTAAAATCACATAAATTCAGTTGGATTGCATTAGCTTTTTTCCAGTTTTCAAACGCAGATCTATAATCAAGTTGATCGGCTTTAGCTTTTCCCAAAGCATAAAATAACTTCATTTGGTCTAGGTTTTTGTTATTACAATTAGTGAGCTCACTCAGGGCAGATTCGATTTGTTGTGTAAGTTGCCCTTCATTTTCCATCGACATTAAGTTAACAATAGCTAGATATGCGCCTGCATGCTTAGGGTCAAGCTTTAACGTTTGTTCAAGGTTGTTTTTTGCCTGATTAAAATGGCCAAATGATTGTAAAAAACCTGCATAAGCAAAATATCCATCGGACCAATTAGGAAATAGTTTAACTAGTGTTTGATAATGATGGTCCGCCATATCCGACAGATTACATTCTGCTTCAATTTGAGCGAGTTGCAGTAAAAGTATGGGATCGTTTGGCATAGAAAGAATACACTTTTCTAGCAAAGGAATTACTTTCTTATACGCACCCAAACGAATTCCTAATTGAGATAATAAACGGATTGCCTTAATGTTATTTGGCTGTGTCTTCAATAAAGCGATCAATAGCTTTTCAGTTTGCTGATAGTCACCCTTTGCGAATAATTTCGTGGCTTCATCTAACAAATCGATAGAGAATTCTCCTAGTTGTAAGTTAGTACTACTTTTAATTCTGTACATTCCACTAGTTGCTCTAATAGTCCTCTATGGATCTAATGTGAGGGCAAATTCGATCTCGATTCACAAGGCTATTTGTCCAAGAACTAGTGCGATTGACTATATAGCCAATCTTCCGCATAAACAACTGCGTATAGGCTTTTTAATATTTTAACCACATCCACGTATCTACTTTCTTGGTGAAAATTGAATTTTTGCTAGGCTGATTAGTGTCAACATTATAACGACAATACATTTTCCAAGTTCTATTGGTATGACAGTTTATTATTTTTCAATAAGCGCTCTAACAGCAATTAGTCATTAACATACAAAATAGTATAAATGTTTAATGCTTATAAAACATATTTCGTATATTGTTCTAACGAAAAGCGCTTGGCAATTTCCGGATAATAAGAAGAGCTTCAAATTATGCCATTATCACCAAAGAATGACGACAGCTGTGGTTGGATTAAAAGCTTACCAAAGCGGAAAGCAAATCCTAGCATTAAAGGAGTAACCCGAACCAAGTGGGTTGTCATCGGAGCTGGATATTCTGGTTTGTCTGCCGCAATCACCTTGGCAGAAAACTATCCAGAAGAGCAAATAATACTCGTAGATGCCAATAGTGCAGGTGAAGGCGCGAGCAGCCGAAACTCCGGCTACTTAGTTGACTCCACGCTGAATGACGGTCATTTATCTGATACAGGCTTAAATGCTTACAAAAGTAAATATGAACTTAATCAACTCGCGGTGCAGTGCGTAAGAGACTTAATAAAAAAGTACGAGATTCAATGTGATTGGAATGAATGCGGCAAGTTTTACGCAACCGCAACTTTAAAGATCAAAGATAAACTACATAAATTTCACCATTTACTTGACCAACTACAAATTGAAAACACCCTGTTTGAAAAAGATGCTCTAGCCAACCGTCTAGGAACTGATTTTTATAAATTGGCAGTCAAAACGCAAGGTGGAGCAATCATTCAACCGGCTGCTTTAGCTAGAGGTTTGGTAAATGCGTTGCCTGAAAATATTCACTTATATGAAAATAGTGCGGTTTTATCCATTCTTAAAGGTTCGCCCCATAAAGTTTTATTTGAGGATGGGGAAATAGTCGCAGATAAAATGATTATTGCCATCAATGGATATATGCCGAGTTTAGGAATTAAGAAGGATCGAGTTTTTCCGCTTTTGTTGACAGCAAGCCTAACTCGCCCATTGTCACTTGAAGAACAAAAACAAATCAACAACGTTGAAGAGTGGGCGGTTTTATCAGCAAACGCAATGGGCGCAACTATTCGATATACGCAAGATAAACGGATCATGATACGAAACACGGTTGAAGTTTCGTCGCGATTACAATTAACACCTTCTCAACTTGCTACACGACAGCAAAGCCACCTTAAAGGATTGCAGAAACGTTTCAATTTTTTACCCGATGATATTTTTGAATCTGCTTGGTCTGGTGTTACCTGTATCAGTGCTAACAATGCTAATGTTTTCGAGCAAATCCATAAAAATTATTGGGTAATAGGCTGTTATAATGGTGGAGGAATTGGTCTTTCAATCTTATTTGGTCAACAAATAGCTTTCCAAGCTATGCAGCAACCCCAAGCGTTGGCTAAAAAAATAACAGCCAGACCTCAAGCCGTTTGGTTACCTCCACAGCCTTTTTTAAGTTTAGGCATAATGGCAAAACTTGCTAAAGATAGGCTAGGAGCCAAGCTTGATAACTAACTATAACTTTATTAGCAAACAAAAATAACAAAAGGTTAACCTTATGAATGACTACGGAATTCTTTCTATTGTTCCTCCAGCTTTAAGCATTTTTCTAGCTATTTATACCCGTAATGTTATTTTYTCATTGTCCGTTGGCTCCTTTATGGGAGCGCTAATCTTAAGTGGCTTTAACCCGTTTTACGCCATCGTTGATCTTGTTGAGCAACATGTATTTGTGCAATTATCTAGCAGTTCAAACTCTCAGGTACTGATCGTTTCATTGGTGATTGGCGGTTTTATTGCTCTGCTAGAAAAATCCGGGGGTGCAACATCATTCTCGACCCTCGTGACCAAATTTGTTTCTAGCCCTGCAAGAGGCCAAATTGCCGCTTGGTTTGCCGGTGTAACCATATTTTTTACTGATTCTGGGAATGCGTTAATTGTTGGTCCTTTGTTCCGACCTATTTTTAGAAAACTAAAGCTTTGCAAAGAAAAGCTCGCTTATATCATCGATACAACCGCCGCACCTGTTAGCATCTTGGTGCCGTTTATAGGTTGGGGTGTTTATATTATGAGTCTAATCGAAAACGCTTACGGCGATATTGGCCTATCTGAGCAAGCTTTTCAGGTATTGCTCGAAGTCTGGCCTTATCAGTTTTATGCATTGCTGGCACTTTTATCCATTCCAATGTTTATATCAACCGGCCGTGATTTCGGCCCCATGCTTAAAGCACAACAGAAATACAATCAATCACTACAGCAATCTACACAGGACGTACAACCAACTAAACAAATGGAAACATTGCCGGAAGAAAATAAAAGCGCTCCTCAGGCCAACGTAAAAATTAGTACTTTTTTAGTCCCCATATCGGTTTTATTATTTTCAATTGCTGGATTTCTAACTTATTTTGCGTTCACAGAAGGTGTGGGCGGTGTTCACGTTCGTTCAGGTATCTTTATTTCCTATTTGTTTGCATCTATGGCGTGTGCGTTATTGATGAAACGTAATCAAAACATTGGCTTTAATAGTTCACTCACTGAATTTTTTAAGGGGATGGAAAAGCTTATATATATTTGTTCAATACTGGTGCTAGCCTGGACGCTTAGTTCGATATGTAAAGATCTGAACACCGGGCAATATTTGGCGGATCTGATTGGTGGTACCATTCCTCCTGCACTATTGCCTGCCTTAGTTTTTTTACTTGGCGCATTAATGTCTTTTGCAACTGGTTCGTCCTACGGAACTTTTGCCATTTTAATGATTATTGTTGTACCCGTTGCACATGATTTAGGTGCTCCATTAACTATCACGATTGCGGCGGTTTTAAGTGGTGGTTTGTTTGGAGACCACACATCACCAATTTCTGATACAACGGCTCTGGCGTCAATGGGATCGGATTGTCCACACATCGACCATGTAGCAACTCAGTTAAGTTACGCTCTGATTAGTGGATCAATGGCTTTTGTTGGTTTTATACTAGCAGGTTACTTTCAAATGCCATGGATAATTGTTGGACTGCTATTGGCGCAGTTTATTTTGATAAAAACAATTGTTGGACTATTTGGAAAGGATACTCGTATTTCACCAGTATCAACCTCGAGTTAAACGGTTGATTAAATATCGTGCCTCTGCATTCAAATCGGGTTCGTCATTCCGGCAGTCGTAGATACCATCTCTCCAAACCGATTTCAAATGATAATTTAACTCATTTGTGGTCGGTACTCGCTTTGATGTTTTAAAACACCAAAACAAATCTGTA
>NVTT01000059.1 GCA_002401655.1 Gammaproteobacteria bacterium
TTACTGCTGTCTTGCGGGCAATAACCAATGCTGGCATTTTCAGACCACTTAACCACACCTTCGTTACTTTGTAATTCATTCACTAGGCAACGTAATAGGGTGGTTTTACCAACACCGTTTTCACCAATAACCGCAAGTTTAGCGCCGGCTTCAAGTAGTAGCTCACCGCCGCTGAACAGGGTTTCGCCATCAAAGCCATGACCTAACTTAGTAAGCTCTAATGCTTGGCGATACATCTTTTTGCCTTCGTCAAAACGAAGTGATGGGCTAATACGGCTTGACGCTTTTACCTCATCAAGCTTAATTTTATCCATGCGCTTAGCACGAGAGCTAGCAAGTTTCGCTTTTGATGCGTTAGCACCAAAGCGGTTTACGAACTCTTGTAGCTCGTCAATTTCGGCGCTCTTCTTTGCGTTTTCAGCAAGTAGCTGTTCGCGTTGCAAGCTTGAGGCTTCGATCCACTTTTCGTAGTTACCTGGGTAAATTCTTAGTTCACCGTAATCGATATCGGCCATGTGTGTACATACCGAGTTTAAGAAGTGACGGTCGTGCGAGATGATAATCATCGTACATTTACGCTGGTTAAGCTCGTTAGCTAGCCAAGTGATGGTGTGAATATCAAGGTTATTGGTTGGCTCATCAAGCAGCAAAATATCAGGGTTTGCAAACAGCGCTTGTGCTAAAAGCACACGAAGCTTCCAGCCCGGCGCAACGTTTGCCATTAAGCCGTAATGAAACTCTTGCTCAATACCCGCTTGGATCAAAATTTCTTCCGCGCGGCTTTCTGCTGTGTAGCCATCCATTTCAGCAAAAACGCTTTCTAGTTCAGCGACTTTCATGCCGTCTTCTTCACTCATTTCTGGTAGTGAGTAGATACGGTCGCGCTCTTGTTTAACTTTCCAAAGMTCTGCATCRCCCATRATSACCGCATCAACMACRGWRTAYTSYTCRAACGCAAACTGATCTTGGCTCAATGTTCCGACGGTAAAACCCGCAGTTATTGATAAGTTGCCGGAAGTGGGTGCTAACTCTCCACTCAAAATCTTCATAAACGTCGATTTACCACAACCATTTGCGCCAATTAAACCGTAACGATTTCCTTGACCGAATTTTGCAG
The DNA here is from genome assembly GCA_002401655.1 of Gammaproteobacteria bacterium. Lineage (GTDB taxonomy): Bacteria > Pseudomonadota > Gammaproteobacteria > Enterobacterales > Kangiellaceae. The sequence continues at coordinate 1,118 of NVTT01000059.1, forward strand.
AAATGTTCTCGAACAACGGCTCTGCGCCGAATTGCATGGTGATGTTAGCGGTAGTAATCAATGGTTTATTCTCGGGCGGTTTATTGCCAATAATTAATATAAGCGGCGCGCACTATAGAGAGTTGTGAGCTAAAAGTCGAGGATTGTTGTACAAATATTGCACAATCTTAGATTGATGGCTTTTATATACACTTCATTATCATAGTCTAAAACAATCATATTGATATATAAATTGTATTTACCTATTTTTAGAGACTTGTTCATACTCTTTACGTACTTTAAATCTTAGGAGAAATTAAATGAATACTGAAATATTAGGATTACCTCGAATCAATGAACCAGCACCWGCGTTTGACGCACCAACTACTGATGGTGTGAGAAAACTATCTGACTATAATGGAAAATGGYTAGTRCTATTTTCACATCCCGCTGACTTTACACCGGTTTGTACTACTGAGTTTATTGCTTTTGCTAAACACCAAAAGGAATTTTCTGAATTAAACGCTGAGTTATTAGGATTATCAATAGATAGCACGCATTCTCACATAGCGTGGATGAGAAATATTAAAGAAAATTTTGGAGTCGATATTRACTTTCCAATTATTGCAGACTTAAAAATGGATGTTGCTAAAGCTTATGGAATGATTCATCCCGGAGCGGCAGATACATCAGCGGTAAGAGCAACTTTTCTTATTGACCCAGAGGGAATTTTGCGCGCAATGGTTTATTACCCTATGAGTAATGGACGTTCCATACCAGAATTTTTAAGACTACTTAAAGCGCTTCAAACTAGTGATGAGCATAATGTTGCCACACCAGAGAGCTGGCAGCCTGGAGAAAAGGTTATTGTTCCCCCAGCGAAAACAGCAAAAGAAGCTGAAGAAAGAATGAATTCTGATGAGTATGATTGTGTTGATTTCTATTTTTGTAAAAAGGATCTATAGAAATTTATATTGCCAGTACAAGTTTGATAACTAAATTAATACTGCGCTAACTAAATAACGAAAAGGCGTATTTGATATACTTCCATCAAAAGGATAACAGGTTACTAATGTTATCCTTTTTTCATTTGTATTTACCCAAGGTTGTTCACTGCGACTATCAACTATCTTTATTTTGTCTATTTTAAAACTGTAAGAAATACCAGAATTCAAAGTTACATGGATCATTTGACTTCGTTTCAATCTACCAATAGAGCTAAAATGAGTATCTCTATGTGCTGCTATAAAACTATTGCCAATATCGCCGGGTAAAATATCACTAGTCATTAACCCGGGGCCAAAAGCTAAGCTCTCTCCACTAGCATCTTTTAGCACGATACTCGACTCATCTAGATCAGGGAACTCTATTTGCATCACTGGCCAAGTATCCGCCCACGGCCATGGTTTTATATTTTTATTATTGTCAACGACGCTATTCATTTCTTCCCATGCAGACTTAATCATTATTTGTGCAACCTCTGCTTTGACGTGATAATAAGCGATTCTCAGTAATCCGATGCTTGATAATATTAAGCCTATTATAAAAAAGTATTTTACATGTTTTTTTGCTATCAAAATTCTCTCCAGTTTTTCGATTACTTACAGATTAATAATTCTTTGCTTATAAACCTCCCCCTTTGCGAAGGGGGACTGAGGGGGATTTGAAAATGGTAAAAGTTAGCAGCAATCCTTATATTTTATTGACCTTTCAAAACCTCTCCTCCAAAAGTAGGTCCCACGAGGGAAACCCCTCTTTTCTAAAGAGGGGAACTAAAACCATCTCATAAGGCAGAAGCTAACGAGGGAATTTTAAAAACAATAACCCAAATAAACTCAGTATAAAAAACATTCCAAACCACTTAAAACTGATATCAAGATCCAAACTAGTGTTTGGATAGTTTAATGAAGTGGTATTTAACCTTCTTTTTTGGCTCCCTTTTGGAGCAATATTTTTCACTACTTTTTCATGTAGTTGCTCTGCAGTACGTGCCGGTGTTTTATCTACCGCGATTAAGCTCGTATAGCGACTAACAATATGATGCTTAATAGCCGTATCGATTATTTCTTGTTTTTGTTGGTCGCTTACCAAACCATGATGGACTGAGTTCATTATTGATTCAATTTTCTCGCGCGCCCATAAAATGGCTACTCCGGATTGTTGAGTTGAATTATCCATTGAAAGTGAACTCTGCCAAAGCGTATCGCCTACTCTGCCAGAGATATTTATTTGTCCTGACAGTTCGCTAACTTTCGCTTTAATCCAAAGTGGCTCACCATCAAATAAATCTGGCACTCTTTTGGGCCAAACATCCGCTTGTAAATTTTGCGGCCAATTTATATTAATGTGTGTTAATTGAGGTTGACTAATCTGTTTAAAAAGCTGGCTCATTTTTTCATTCGACTCATTAGTATTCGCAATAAAAGTAAATGTTCCTCTACCAAACCGAGCGGCTTTTTTCATAAAATATGAATTTGGAGCGGAGCCAATTCCAACGGTATATAAACGGCTATCGCCCAGTCTCTGATCAATTAACGAAAATAGTTCTGCTTCATTAGAAATTGCGCCATCGGTTAAAAAAATGACTTGCCGAACTAATTGATGATCATCTATTCCATCAAGGCTAGCTTCAATTGCTGCAAACATTTCTGTACCACCATCAGCTTCGAGAGCCGCTACAAAATAATGTGCCCTTGAAATATTGGATTCATTTGCATCCTGCGCTGAATTAAATAATTTTGAAGTCGTAGAATTAAATTCAATCACATTRAATTTATCGCCACTTTGTAAAGTAGTTAAAGCAAATGCTAACGCTTCTTTTGCCTGTCGCATTGACTCACCACTCATAGATCCGGATGTATCAATAACAAAGATGGTTTCTCGATTGATCGGTTGTTCTGAGCTTCCTGAAATTTCTATTGTTGATGGAGGTAAAATCATCATGCTTACATAGTTATCTTGATCTTTAGTTTCAGAAAACATAGCAACTCGCGGTTGAACAGATGGAACAGGTTTCCAATTTAAAATAAAATCCCTATCCATTTTGACTACTTCATTAGCAAAATTAATCTGGTATCGTTTTTCTGTTTTTTGAAGGGTATTAAGTTTATGACTTTTACTACTCAAATCTAACAATGCAAAACCAGCATCTAATTCAATGTGTATATTGGCRCTATTAACCTGAGAGTTCTCCTGCTCATCTGATTCAGTTGGGAATAAGTGTGATATGTCATTGGCTGACTTGAAATAAGAAGAATTGAACATTCCTTTATTTGAAATGGATGCTAAAGGCAAATGGAAACTTTCTTGATAAATCGCGACGGGCTGATACCTCGGAGTGACCGTCATCGGGAATCGAATTGAAAACCCTTGCTCTCGTTTATAAGTAACCTCTTGTTGATATTCAATAATGATTTCTATGGTTTCGTATGGGCCAATATTAGCTACACTATTGGTAAATAGATTAGGACGATGTTGTTCAACAAGAGAGGCTTTTTTTCCCGATAACTTAGCTCGCTGATAGATCTTTTTCGCTTCTTCTTTTTCTTTTATTTCACCAATAATTAATCGAACACCAATTTTCATAGTTAAATGATCGACGGCAGATTTGTCTGGCAGGGGAAATAAATATTTACCCTCAACCCATTGATCCGTCGTATTTTCAAATATTTGAGTAACCGTAACTCGCGCACTTAAACCGCTAATTTGCATTTTGATATCAGTTCTTAAATTGATTGCTTCTTGTGCTGGCATTTGGTTATTGGAGATATAAAACGTTCCAGCCGTAGGCGGTTCGTAAGATACCTCCTCTGCAGACGATAACGACGAAAAAGCAATAAATAGAATGGTTAATAAAATCGAATTAAATGAATACATTGGTATTAGTAAACCCGTTAAGTAAGTTAATAAACCTATTTAACCGAAACAATGAGCGTTTAAGCCATTAGAAAGTGGATCTTAAATGGCAAATTATGACAAATTTATGTATATTTGGCTTCGAGAGAACTATCAAATCGCTTGATAGAATCAACCATCATACTTTTAAAATAGGTGTTTGAATGAACAAATATGAAAAATTAATTCTACTATTAATTGGCGTGGTTTTATTAGGACGGCTTGGTATCTTGCTTATAGACATATATGTTGTAAATTCATATAGTCTTCAAGCTATACCAGTCCATATTAGACATTTGTCGTTAATACTAAGTGGCAGTGTAAACATTGGGAGTTGTATTTGGATTTTTATTGAAGCGAATAAATTAAATCTAAAACCTTGGGTTTGGTCTCTACTGGGTTTGTTTTTTGGTGTAATTGGTTTAGTGCTATTTTACTTGATACAAGTATTTACAAAACAGCAATCAAAAGAAATATAATGAGTTGGTAATGACGCGGTACCAACGACACATAACCTAGCCGTTAAAACAAAATCAAGTAACAGCAACCATAATAGCCGGCATCACCGAAGTAATAACAATCATTGAATAGTTTGTATAACCTCATCAGTTGCATCACTAACTAATGCGCCACCTGCTATTATTTCTCAACTTAATTTCTTTTGTATAAAAAGAAATATTTAAAATGGTTGATCAATCCGAATCAGGAACAAACACATAACCAATTCCCCAAACGGTTTGCAAATATCGAGGTTTTGCAGGATCCACTTCTATCATACGACGCAAACGAGAGACCTGAACATCAATACTTCTCTCTAATGCACTATAATCGCGTCCACGCGCAAGGTTCATCAATTTATCTCGGGAAAGAGGCTTTCTGGGGTTAGTAACAAGCGACTTTAGTACTGCAAATTCACCACTAGTTAGCGTCATTTGCTCAGTACCGCGTTTCATTTCACGAGTCGCTAAATTAAGCTCAAACTCACCAAATTTGACCATTTTTTCTTCACTACTTGGAGCGCCCGGCACCTCATTTGGCTTTCGTCTTAAAACAGCTTTAACTCGTGCTAGTAACTCTCTGGGGTTGAACGGTTTAGCTAAGTAGTCATCTGCACCTAGTTCCAAGCCGATAATTCTATCAACATCATCACCTTTAGCGGTTAGCATAATGATTGGAATGCCATTATCTTCACTTCTTAGCCTTTTGCAGATCGACAAACCGTCTTCTCCCGGCAACATGAGATCTAAAATCATTAAATGGTAGTTTTCTCTTTCCAAAAAACGATCCATCTGTTCAGAATCGGCGGCAGCTTTAACGATGTAACCTTGCTCTTTAAAGTATCGCTCTAAAAGACTTCTTAACCGAAGGTCGTCATCGACAACCAATATTTTTTTAGTTTCTTCACCCATTTTTTTCCCCAATAAAACACTATCCTAAGCAATTGTGCCAATTATCACTTTAAGTACTTGAATAGCAAAGTTAATTTTTTAATGAATTGTTACAGAGTATATACCACTCATTACAAACATTCCTGTAAGGCTAATTTATTAGAATTACAAATTGACTGTTGAGCGGCCTTAAATACTATTAATTTGATTTTACTATATGACATCTTTTGTTGCTAAATTCTGGTGTGTTCATCATTCAAAACGTTATAATGCGCGCAGTTTGTAGTGGTTTCACTTTTATTTTAGGATACTTCATGATAAATATCGCGCAAAAGATTGCGAAAGAGCTCAATGTTCAAGAAAGACAAGTTCAATCAGCTATTCAGCTATTAGACGACGGTGCAAGTGTTCCTTTTATTTCTAGATATCGAAAGGAAGCAACGGGTGGATTAGATGATACGCAAATGCGTGATCTTGAAGAACGATTGGGTTATTTAAGAGAATTAGAAGAGCGCCGAGAAGTCATTTTAAAAAGTGTTGAAGAACAAGAGAAACTGACCCCGGAATTAAAAGCCAGCATTTTGTTGGCCGATACTAAAAGTGAGTTGGAAGATCTCTATTTGCCATACAAGCCTAAACGACGTACTAAAGCGCAAATGGCGAAAGAAGCAGGATTACAGCCATTAGCGGATTCTCTTTTCCAAAACCACGATTTAGAACCTGAGTCCGAGGCAAACAAATACGTCAATGAAGAAGCAAAGATTGTTACCGCTAAGGATGCTTTAGATGGTGCCAAACAAATTTTGATGGAAACTTTTGCAGAAAATGCGGTATTGCTTTCTGAGCTTAGAAGCTATCTAACCGAAAATGCATTTCTACGTTCTACCGTGGTAAAAGGTAAAGAATCGGAAGGGCATAAATTTACGGATTATTTTGAATATTCTGAAAAAGTYAGCAAAATYCCTTCACATCGRGCACTTGCGTTATTTAGAGGTCGAAACGAATCCATTTTATCGCTTGAGTTAATTGTCGATGAGCACCTGTTAAAGGACGACAAAGCTAGCAATTACGCACAATATCTAATTGCAAAGCATGGTCAAATCAAGCATGAAGGAAAACCCGCCGATGATTGGTTACAAACCGTTGTTTTATGGACTTGGCGAGTTAAATTGCAGTCCTTTTTTGAAACAGAAATGTTAGGTAAGTTGCGAGAAACAGCTGAAACTATCGCAATTGAAGTATTTGCTAATAACATGCGTGACCTTTTAATGGCAGCACCTGCCGGTGACTTTACAACCATGGGCCTTGATCCTGGTCTACGGACTGGAACTAAAGCGGTAGTAGTTGATGGTACCGGTAAACTTTTAACCCAGACGACTATATTCCCCCATGCTCCACAAAGACAATGGGATCAATCATTAAAGAAATTGGCGACCATATGCGAGCAATTTAAAGTTAAATTGATCAGCATCGGTAATGGTACAGCTTCTCGCGAAACCGATAATTTGGTTGCGGAACTAGAAAAACAAAACCCTAAGCTTGGACTAAGACGCATTATTGTGAGTGAGGCTGGCGCTTCCGTTTATTCCGCTTCTCGACTAGCCGCTGAAGAATTTCCTGATTTAGATGTTACCTATCGTGGCTCTGTCTCAATCGCAAGAAGATTGCAAGATCCGCTAGCTGAGTTAGTAAAAATTGAACCAAAAGCCATAGGTGTTGGACAATACCAACATGATGTTAGCCAGAGTCAGTTAAGTAAAATGCTAGGGAGCGTTGTTGAAGATTGTGTAAACAAAGTAGGCGTGGACTTAAATACGGCTTCGGCTCCTTTGCTTAGTCATGTTTCCGGTTTAAACAAAACACTCGCATCAAATATCATTCGTTATCGCGAAACTAATGGACGTTTTACTAACAGAAAAGAACTTTCTAAAGTTGAACGTTTAGGACCAAAAGCATTCGAACAAGCCGCGGGGTTTTTACGAATTAGTGGCGGTGATAATCCACTAGACTCTTCTGGCGTTCATCCAGAAACTTATCCGATTGTGGAAAAAATGCTCGAAAAAATAACCGGTGGAATATCTGCGCTAGTGGGAAATTCCAATGAATTGAAACAGCTTAATGCCAACGATTACGTCACAGAAAATTTTGGTCTACCTACTGTGAAAGATATTATTTCTGAATTAGACAAACCTGGTCGCGATCCTCGTGGTGAATTTAAAACCGCTAAGTTTAAAAGCGGTGTTGAAACCATGAACGATCTTAAACCGAAAATGGCTTTGGAAGGCACCGTGACTAATGTGACCGACTTTGGTGCATTTGTAGACATCGGCGTTCATCAAGATGGCCTGGTTCATATCTCTTTAATGAGCGATAAGTTTATTAAAAATCCAAGAGAAGTGGTTAAGACCGGCGATATTGTTAAAACCCATGTGGTTTCGATTGATGTTAAACGTAAACGAATTAGTTTATCAATGGTTGGTCCTCAAGAAGAGGCTACTGCATCAGATCAAACAAATAGATCGACAAATAGACCTACAAATAAAAGAAACAATCACTCATCTAATAGAAACGACTCATATAAAAGCAACGGAAATAAGAGTCATCAAGCAAAACCTATCAACTCAGCCTTTGGAATGGCCTTGGCTGATGCGTTTAAAAAGAAAAAGGAATAAATGAATAACGAGACTACAAATAATAAATTAGCAGATGATAAACTGGCAAATAGTAAAATAGAAAATAATGAATCGATGTCAAATATTGAATCGGTTCATCATGATCTTGTTTTTAAGAGCTTGGTATTTGAGAACTTATCTGAAAATTTTCCTAAGATATCAGCACTCACTAATTTTTTATTCTGGATGATTCCTTTGGTTGCTGTTTCAGTTCTGAGAATTTTTAAAGGCAATGAAGACTTTTCAGCTGATATTCTAAATTATGTCATTATCGGATTATTGCTAATATCGTTTCTCTCAGCTACCTACGGTTACTATTTTTCAAAATCTTGTGGATATTTAAAACGTGAATTTGATATCTATCATAAACAAGGGATCTGGTGGAAGAAACAAACGGCATTAAGCTTTTCACGCATTCAACACATTGATTTATCCAGCGGTCCACTGGAGCGAAAATATGGAATGGCGACGTTGAAATTTTTTACCGCGGGTGGAGCATCATCCGATCTACGAATTCATGGTTTACCATTGGAAATTGCAGAACGTCTCCGCCAACAAATATTAAAATTAACTGAAAATGAGTAGTGTTGATAGTGAGACCAGTGACGACTCTTTAACAATCACAGAATGGCAAAGGCTATCTCCATTATCAGTTATTTTTTTTATAGGAAAGCTTTTAACTAAAATAGTCAAAGACATGCTTCCTAGTCTCGCACCTCTCGGCATTATAATATTTACCTCCGATAATAAGTCGTTTATCTTAATGTTAGTGGCAATCGGTGCTAGTAGTTTAATTCTTCTTTCATCATTTTTGCAATATTGGTTTTTTAAATACAAACAAGAAGGCAATAAAGTTTTAATTAATGATGGTGTATTTAAGAAAAACAAACGAGTCATTGCTTTTGATCGAATTCAAAATATCAATATTTTACAGCCTATTTATTTTAAGTTTTTTAATCTTGTCACCCTGCAAATAGAGACCGCTGGCGCTAAAGGCAATGAAGCCGATCTAGCCGGTATTCCAGAGTCATTAGCGAACAAATTAAGAAATCTAATTCTAGAAAAAAAATCTCAAACTCTTTCTGACAAACATCAGTCCGACGAAAAATCAGTTGACGGTTTCTCGGAACAAAAAATTGAAACGATTGCTACCGCTTCCTTAGTCGACTTAATTAAATATGGAATTTCAAGTAACGGTATGTTTTGGTTTTTTGTTATTCTAGCGCCAATAATGGGAATGTTAGATGATATTATAGAGAAGGTTTTTACAAAAGAGGATATACAAGGAATTATTGAACTATTAGGTGGTGGACTTTTTGGTAAAACCTCAGCCGTACTTTTATCTGTTTTTATAGTGTTTTTTCTAATGTTTATTTTTTCAATTATTGGTGCCATTTTTCGCTATTATCGCTATCAACTCACTCAGACTAAAACTATTTCTGAAACAAGATCTGAAAGAAAATCACTAACTGATATTACTTTTAAACGCACAAGTGGTCTATTAACTCGTTATGAAGAATCGCTCAAATTAAATAAAATTCAAAGCTTTGTTACTAGCACAAATTTTATAGGAAAATTATTAGCCGTAGAACATATCACTTTGGGACAAGTCTCTAGTGGACAAAAAAATCAAGCGCAAAAACGGTCTACTTTTATTATTCCCGCAAGAACTTTTGAACAAACTAAAATACTATTAAATAACGTTTTTGATGATTCACCTGAAGAAATAGAAACGCAAGGGATCAGCAAGCGCTATATCAATAAGACAGTCGCCTTAAAGCTATTTTTTCCGAGTTTAATAATTAGCTTACCTTTTATTATCTTTAATGATTTATATTGGTTTAGTCTTTTACCGATAGTGATTCCAACAATATTTTTGCCATTAGTTTATCGAAGATGGAAAGCCTATCGCTTTGGAATGAAAGATGGATATGCTAGGTTTGAAAGAGGGTTATTTGGATATCGGCATATTACTTTTCCTCTTTATAAAGTTCAGCGAGCTGAGGTAAGACAATCACCGATCCAAAGAAGACGAAATCTGGCTACGCTAAAAGTTTACCTAGCCTCTAACCAATTACAAATGCAATATRTTCCTTTTGATGTAGCTAATGAATGGCTCGAAAAAATTAATAAAGCCATTCATTTAGATAAGCGCCCTTGGTACTAGATCCTTTTCATTTGCTTAAGAAACGTGTTTACCACCATCCCAACCTTTTTGCGCTAGTACTCTTTCTCCCATAGCTTTTGGCGCATCTTCTAAATCGGTTGCCATAGAATCATTCCAACGATTCAAAAATCCATAAAGACAAACAGCACCCAGAATTTCGCAAATTTGATTTTCTGACCAATGTTCTCTCATTCGTACCATTAATTCACTAGTGACTCCATTGGGTACGCTACCGGCAGCTAATGCGTAATCGAGTGCCACTCTTTCCGCATCAGAATATAAATCGCTGGATTGATATTCCCAAATTTTATCTAATTTTTGCTGTGATATTCCATGAATTTCTGCGGCAATTAAAGAATGAGCTTCACAATATTGGCAACCAGCGGCTCGACTGGCAAAATGAGCGATTAAACGCATTAATCCTAAGTCGACTTCGCCATATTTGGACATAACCGCTCGAGTTAAAACACCAAAACCTTTTACCATTTCAGGTTTTCTTTGCATGGTTAATAAGCTGTTAGGTATAAATCCTAAAATCTCTTCAAAAATTGCAAAGTCTTCTTTCAACTCTGGTGTGACGCTGGCGTCTAATGGTTGCATATGAGCCATATTTTTTCCTAATCAATTAGTCTATTTAATTGTATCTATCATAAACGACACATGTTGCATATGCAACAATAATGATCGAGTTTAGGTTATAAAAAAACCGCGATTTAAGCGGTTTTTTTATAGGTTAATTATTTAATAATTAACTTTCTGCAGAATCATCACTCTTAGATTCTTCCGCAGGTTTTTCTTCTGTTGGTGCTGTTTCAGCAGGTGCTTCTACCGGAGCAGGCGCATCAAGCAATACTTTACGACTCAATCGGATACGACCTTGACGATCAACCTCTATCACCTTAACGTCTAAATCTTGACCAACTTCTAAATAGTCAGCAACCTTGTTCACTCGCTCGTGTGCAATTTGAGAAATATGAAGCAACCCTGTTTTGTTACCCATAAACTCTACAAAAGCACCAAAGTCAGCAATTTTCACCACTTTACCATTGTAAGTTCTACCCGCTTCAACATCTTCGGTTAACTCTTTAATGCGTTGGATAGCTAGGTCAGCTGACTCTTTCTTAACCGCAGCAATTTTAACCGTTCCATCTTCACCAATTTCAATAGTTGCGCCAGTTTCTTCAGTTAAAGCACGAATCGTTGATCCGCCTTTACCAATTACGTCACCGATTTTTTGAGGGTCAATTTTAACTGTAGTAATTCTTGGTGCATATTGAGAGATATCACTGTTTGGCTTAGCAATTGCTTCATTCATTGTTTTAAGAATGTGTAAGCGACCACCTTTTGCTTGATGAAGCGCTTTTTCCATGATTTCTTGATTGATACCTTCAATCTTGATATCCATTTGAAGAGCAGTAATTCCCGCTTCTGTACCAGCAACTTTAAAGTCCATGTCGCCTAAGTGATCTTCATCACCTAAAATATCAGAAAGAACTACATAGCTATCGCCTTCTTTAACAAGACCCATCGCAATACCGGCAACCGCAGCTTTAATTGGAACACCTGCATCCATTAACGCCAAACTTGTTCCACAAACAGAAGCCATTGAGCTTGAACCATTCGATTCTGTAATTTCAGAAACAACACGAATGGTATAAGGGAAATCTTCTTGTGAAGGAATAACTGCCTGCATACCGCGCTTAGCTAATTTACCGTGACCAATTTCACGACGCTTTGGCGCGCCCATAAAACCAGCTTCACCCACACAGTATGGAGGGAAGTTGTAATGAAGCATAAAGCTCTCTTTAGATTCGCCAAATAAGCCATCAACGATTTGCCCATCACGCTCTGTACCTAAAGTGGCAACCACTAAAGCCTGAGTTTCTCCACGAGTAAACAATGCACTACCGTGAGTTCTTGGCAATACGCCTGTACGCATATATAAAGCACGAACCATGTCACTTTCACGACCATCAATTCTGTTTTCACCAGCAATGATTCTTGAACGAACCACTGATTTTTCGGTTTTAGAGAATGCGCCTTTGACTTCATCTTTAGTAGGTGAGTCTTCGCTATCGGTGACTAATGAAGCCACTATCGCATCTTTAACTTCTGCTAATTTATCTTGGCGAGCCATTTTATCGGCAATTGCGTAAGCTTCTGTAATACCTGCTTTAGCAGCTTCTTCAACCTGCGCTATAACGGCTGTATTTTCTGCCGGTGCAGCCCAATCCCACTTAGGCGTATTTACTTCTGCAGCAAATTCATTGATTGCTTTAATAACTACCTGCATTTCATTAAAACCAAACATAACAGCGCCTAACATAACCGATTCAGAAAGCTCTTGTGCTTCAGATTCMRCCAKYRNTAMSGCWTTKSYWGWTMSYKNAACAGTTAAATCCAATTCGGAATCAACCATATCATCAATACCGCCATTAAGAAGGTATTCGCCATTCTTGTAACCAACACGCGCCGCTCCAACAGGTCCCGCAAAAGGTAAACCTGAGACAGCTAACGATGCAGAAGCACCAATTAACGCAACTAACTGAGGTTCAATTTGTGGATTAATTGAAATAACCTGACAAACGATCTGTACTTCATTCATAAATCCTTTTGGAAATAATGGACGAAGAGGACGATCGATTAAACGAGCCGTTAACGTTTCACCGTCAGATGGACGGTTTTCGCGCTTGATAAAACCACTTGGGATTTTACCGCCAGCGTAACGCTTTTCTTGATAGTTAACAGTTAAAGGGAAGAAAGCTTGACCTGGCTTCATGTCTTTTTTGCCAACCGTTGAAACTAAAACGGTAGTACCTTCAACGTCAATAATGACGCATCCAGATGATTGACGAGCAATTTCGCCTGTTTCGATAGTGACTGTACGATTTCCATATTGGAAGGATTTTTTTATAGGATTCATTAATTTTCCTTTTAGTTTAATAGCAAGCAATATCAGATAACTTAATTTAAAGTCATAAAATAGAGACTGGCTTTGATTTAACCCTAGCCTATTCAGTTGATGTCTTATCTGCCCTATTCATGACTCGTACAATTCATCGCTTAATTACTTTATTAGTAATTTCGTAATGAAAAAGCCAGGGCAAAACCTCAATAGAATAACCTAGGATGACATTTAATTTAAAACGCCTTTCCTTTTGGGAAAGGCCAAAGGGGAGGTTTAGCCTCCACTTCTAAAGCAAAAAAAGGAGCCTTAGGCTCCTTTTTAAAAAACTTCTATTTATCGACGTAAACCTAGTTGACCGATCAGTTTAGTGTATCTATCAACACTCTTACGTTTCAAGTAGTCTAACAATTTACGACGTTGAGCAACCATTCTTAATAGACCACGACGTGAGTGGTGATCATGGATATGCTCTTTAAAATGGCCTTGTAAATGATTAATTTGATTGCTTAAAAGAGCTACCTGAACTTCAGGAGACCCTGTATCGCCTTCACCTTGACCATATTCGCTAACAATTTCTGCTTTTGCTTCTGCACTTAGTGACATTTAATACTCCAAATATTTAAATTTATTTAAGGTAAATATAGCCAATCACTAATTCAGCTATATCGAGATGTTGTCAGCTCAATTCAAAAAGACGATGAACCGCAACGGGCGCGATTTTACAGTAGCATCAAGGGCTTAGCAAGCATCTAAAGTGGAAAAGTTGAGTAAATAAACAAATTTTTAGAAATTCATATTAAGTTGTAGATAAAGCTCCCTGCCCAAGGGATTATAGTAACTTCCAGCATTGGCGTACCAAGGCCAATTATTTTGTGTGGGATCTTCTGGAGGCCTTTTATTTAGCAGGTTGTTGATACCGACACTTAACTGGGTAAACTCAGAATAATGGTATCGAAAATTCGCATCAATGGTTGTCCAAGCATCAATATATTCGTTTGACTGACAATCTACACAAAACTGTCCACCTACTTTATCAATATAATTCAGTTTAATCGTCGCGCCTTTATTTTCTCCTTGCCAATCTAGCATCAAATTAGTGCGATATTCCGGGTAAAGCCCTAGTCCAATATTATCAACTTTATCAATGCCTTGAACTACTTGAAAATAAAATGATTGGATCCAAGTGGTCGCTAACTTTGCTTGCCAGTCACCAAAAGAATTGAACCATTTATAATCAGCGCTAAAATCCACCCCTCTGGTTTGTTGTTTAGCGAAATTAATAGGAAAAGTAACAACGAAAGCATCTGCCCCGTTAAGCGATCCAGTTGAGTCTCTTTGAATAAAGTCACATAATAAGTCAAATTCAGAACACGCATTCACAATAAATTGGGCACTTGGCTCCGCAACAATTTCAGTTAAAGAAATATCATAAATATCCATATTTAAATTTAATTGATCGGTTATTTCCCAAGCCACACCAAGATTAAAATTAACACCTTTCTCTTCACTTAGATCAATATTCGGCCCAGTAAATACTTGCACCGACTGAATAACTTCACCGGGATTTCCAGGAGAGTCCGGATCAACAATATCAGTAAATGCTGAAGTGAACCCACCAAATAGTTTTTGCATATCAGGCGCTCTAAAACTCTTGCCCCATGAAAAACGCGTTAAAACCTTATCGGTGACTTTATACGCAAAAGCTACTCTTGGACTAAAAGCACTACCAACCGCTGACTTGTCTTGATAATCATCCCAACGCAACGCAATATCCATTTCAAGGTTTGCAGTAAATGGAAAACTTAATTCACCCCCCACTCCGATATGTTTACGAGCACCCTCGCCAGAGGTTGATCCATCAAACGCATCACCATTACTAACGAAAGTATCGGGGCGATCAAAATAATCTTCCTTTACATGCTCCAGAGCTAGCGCAAATTTTACTGGTCCGCCATCCAATGAAAAATCTAAATCACCAGAAATTGAAAAATCAATTAACTTATTAGTTGATTCGGCTTTTTTATTGGCCACRAACCCCAGTTGTTCAACAACATTTTGTGGAATTGGTTGAAACAAATCCAAACCATTTTCTACCGCCGAATTCAATCCACTAAGTAAAATATTATTACTTTCTATATCTAATTGAGTATTGTTATAAGCGACTCCAAACTCCCAATCAAATTGACCATCATAAAACTCACCATTCAAGCCCGCCAAAAAGTTAATAGAGCTATTTTTTATCTCACTTTTTCTCGGACCAAACTCCGTTAAACGCCGAACAAACACACCGGCTTCTTCCTGAGCCATACCGCTAGTAGGATTATTAGCCGCACCAGCCAAAACCAGCCCACCGTTATTTGGAACTAAGCCTCCAAAACCAGTTAAAAGCCCGCCCCCATAAAAGTTAGGCTCGGTTTGACTTTTAGTGTTGGAATTAGTCATTCCGACTCGGCTAAAAAAGGAGATGTCCTCATTCACTTCGTAACTTACTCGTGCCATTACCGAAAATCGTTCTTGAGGTGCAATCAGTTGTCTATGTTTTGAGCGATCAAAACCGCACCAAGTATCATCTAATGTGTAAACAGGTAAATTAACATTAGCGATACCCTCACCATTTAAAGCGCCACTTTCGCTTCCACAATTTGGATCTTGAACAATTAAATCCGACTCTAAACTAATAAAAGAAGCGCCACCAAAACTATAATTACCTCGCGCATTAGATACATCGGATGCGGCATAATCTCGATCACTTGCCCATAATGGTTGTTGCTTCCAATAATCAATAATGATGTCTAATTGAGTATCGCCATTTCTTGCGCCGGTTAAAAGATTAAACCGCTGAGTTTCATATCCGCCATCAGAAGTCGTGGAAGTACGATAGCTTGTAGATATACCTTCTATATCTTTGCGGGTAATAATATTAATAACCCCAGCGACGGCATCACTTCCATAAATAGCTGATGCTCCATCAGTTAAAACATCAATTCGCTCTACAAATGCCATTGGAATAGAAGACAAATCCACAAAATTAGTCGTTCCGCTGATACCAATAGGATAAATAGGTAAACGGCGACCATCAATCAAGGTAAGAGTTTGACCGAAACCAACCCCTCTAAGGTTGACGGCGGAAGCTCCGGGAGTAAATCCAAAAGTAAAAGAGTTATCGATGGTTCCGCCAGCATTTTGCGTAAGGTTAGATATGACATCTTTAATATTGGCGTAACCTTGTTTATCAATTTCTTCACGGGAAATAGAGATTAACGGGGAAWGGCTATTGATATCGATCCGTTTAATCCGGGTACCCGTTACTATGATTTTTCGTTTTTGAATTTTAGATTCTGTCGATTGCTCTACAGCAACTGACTTACTTTTATCCAAAATCGGATCAGATAAAACAGGCGTAGCGCAAAAACTAGCTACTACACAACTGCTAATGATAGCTTTTTTGCTAATTAAGTATTCCATTCCTTCCTACAACTCAGTCAGTCTTTATTTTACGAATTTCATTCGCGACGGCTCTTTAAAGAGTAAACAACAAACAGCACCATATTACCTCGCACTATAACTAGCTTATATTACAACAATTTAGTGTGAATTTGTAGAAAGCAATATAATAGAAATTAAATTGATCAGCATCAACTATTTGTGAAATCACTTAACAAGCATAGTTAATAGTTTTAGTATATCGAAGATAAGAACCCTTAATCTCTAGTGGGATGGGTACATAGCAGCAAACCTGACACAAAAATATGACATTAAACGAACTTAAATATGTAGCCGCGGTAGCCCGCACACAACACTTTAGCCAGGCGGCTGAATTGTGCCATATTAGCCAGCCTAGCTTGAGCATCGCAATCAAAAAGTTAGAAGATGAATTAGGAATCACTATCTTTAGGAGGGGAAAGCGGAAAGTTGATATCACTAAAGATGGTGA
Source organism: Gammaproteobacteria bacterium (assembly GCA_002401655.1). GTDB lineage: Bacteria > Pseudomonadota > Gammaproteobacteria > Enterobacterales > Kangiellaceae. The sequence goes on from NVTT01000059.1 coordinate 18,060, forward strand.
AGCCATTGTTGAACAGTGCCAAAGGGTTTTAGAAGAAGTAGAGAAATTAAGTTACCTGAAGAACAAGAAAAAAAGCCCGCTAGAAGGAGTCATTCGTCTAGGGGCAATTTTTACTGTTGGGCCTTACTTATTTCCCTCCCTAATCCCAGAAATCAGTCAAAAACATCCTAAAATGCCACTTCATATTGATGAAGATTACACTGAAAACCTGCGCAAGAAACTTTTACAAGCTGAACTAGATATCGCAGTATTAGCATTACCATTCAACGATCCTGCTTTAGAAACTTTAGAAATATATGATGAAGATTTCATTCCACTTTTTTATGATTCTCATCGCTTCTCTAAACAAAAAGATATCCGTGTCGAAGATATTCACCCTGATGAATTACTGATGCTAGGCTCAGGAAACTGCTTTCGCGATCAAGTTTTAGCGGCTTGCCCAAACTGTTTTTCTCCCGAAACTAAAAAAGAAAGTTGGGTGGTGGGTAGCTCTCTTGAAACTATTCGGCATATGGTTGCAATGAAATTGGGTATAACCGTTATGCCAATTACTGCTTTAGCCAAACAAGCAGATTACCCAGGATTGGATTCTCGTCCGTTTGCATCACCCGTTCCAAAAAGGAGAATTGTGATAGCTTGGCGTGCGAGCTATCCGAGGAAAGATGCTGTTTTTGCGATTGCCAAAAGCATCCAAATTGCTTTAAAAGGGCAAGTTGATCTTCTAAAAATTTAGCTTCATTTTCTAAATACAATGAATATAAAATTTGAACGAACTTATGACTAGTATGAAACTCTCACAAATTTCAGTGGAAACCCTCAAAGGAGTCGGCGCAAAGGTCGCTGAAAAATTATCTAATATTGGCATTACTTCTATAGAAGATTTGCTTTTTCACTTGCCTTCCCGATATCAAGACCGAAGTCGCATTCACCCAATAGCAGATTTATTACATGGACAAACGGCACAAGTTTTTGGCGTTATCGAAAGCGTTAATATCGTTTTTGGTAAAAAACGCTCTTTAGTTTGTAAAATATCAGATGAGAGTGGACTTTTAGATATTCGATTGTTTTTTTTCTCGATGGCGCAAAAAAAAGCATTTGTCACAGGACAATATGTTCAATGTTACGGTCAAGTATCACGTGCTGGTCGAGGGATCAGCATGGTTCATCCGGAAATTAAATATTTAAAAAATCAATCAATACCAAAGTTAGAAAATGGTCTTCAAGCCGTTTATCCGACCACTCAAGGATTACATCAAAAAACTTTTCATTCAATTATTAAACAAGCGGTTCAATATTTAGATACCGGTTACGTCAAAGAACTTCTTCCCGAAAAATTATTGGAAAAGCTTAATTTTCCCTCTCTAGCTAAAGCGCTGCATTTATTGCACCAGCCACCTCTTAATATTTCACTAGAAGATATACATAGCGGTGAACATCCGTTAATTCAACGGTTAGCGTTTGAAGAATTAATGGCGCAACACCTCTCAATGTTGCAATTAAAACTGGCGAGGAAGTCTTTAAAAAGCCAGCCGATTGATATTGAGCAAAAGATGATTAGTCATTTTATCCAACAACTGCCTTTTGAATTAACTGATGCGCAAAATAGAGTGATCAAAGAAATACAGAATGATTTAATTAAACCTAGTCCAATGTCTCGACTGCTTCAAGGTGATGTRGGKTGCGGTAAAACGTTRGTCGCRGCKCTRTCRATGTTGCCRGTAGCKAAGCAAGRATTGCAAGCTGTGATTATGGCTCCTACGGAAATACTCGCGGAACARCATGGAATAARTTTTAAAAACTGGTTTGAACCGTTGGGAATAAAAGTCGTTTTATTAGTCAGTAAAATGAAAATTAAAGAACAAAGAGACGTGCTCGAGTCGATAGAAAGTGGTGATGCAAAAATTATTGTCGGCACCCATGCGGTATTTCAAAAAAGAGTTTCTTTTAAACAACTATCTCTAGTTGTCATTGATGAACAACATCGTTTTGGTGTAGAACAACGCAAAACACTTTTAGATAAGGCGCTGGACTCATCTAATAATTTAACGCCCCATCAACTGGTTATGACAGCCACACCTATTCCTCGAACCCTCGCACAAACAGCCTATGCTGATTTAGATTTATCCATTATTGACGAGTTACCTCCCGGTCGAAAGCCGATTGAAACCTCGGTGGTTAGTGATTTCAATAGAGAAAAAGTTATCGAACGAATACGGAGCGCATGCTTAAAGGATAAACGGCAGGTTTATTGGGTTTGTACATTGATCGAAGAATCAGAAGAAATACCCAGTCAAGCTGCGGAAAATGCGTTTGAATTGCTAAAAGAGCAACTAACCGAATTAAAAATAGGTTTAATCCATGGTCGCTTGAAGACTGCCGAAAAAAAGCTACAAATGGACGCTTTCAAATCTGGTGAATTGGATATTTTAGTTGCCACCACGGTCATTGAGGTAGGCGTTGATGTGCCTAATGCCAGTTTAATGATTATTGAAAATCCAGAACGGCTCGGTCTTTCGCAATTACACCAATTACGGGGGCGAGTGGGGCGAGGCGATAAAGCCAGTTTTTGCTTATTAATGTACCACGCTCCACTCTCTAAAAATGCAAAGCAACGGTTACAAGTGATGCGCGAAACTAATGATGGTTTTATTATTGCAGAAAAAGATCTTGAAATTAGAGGTGCGGGGGAAGTATTAGGCACTCGCCAAACGGGCGAAATGCTGTTTCGTTTTGCTGATCTTCTGCGGGATAGAAAGCTACTCCCTTTAGTGCAACAAAATATGACAACAATTGCTGAAAATCATCCTCAACTAGCCGTAGAGCTGCGAAAACGTTGGGTTAAAGCAGGCGAACAACTTAGCCACGTCTGAACAACTAAGATCCTGACATATTCTTGCGATGTTCTGTATCTCAACTATACTTAAGAATTAAGTATCTATTCAGTAAAGAGTTAAGGGCAACAGAAATCTTAAACAATTCAATGACCTTAAGCACGGCAACCGCATGAATGGTCAGATCAGTCATAATATTGGTGAAAGTACTTTCTCAGCATAATTAATATCCAGAGCTGCCTTATAGCGTTTAC
>NVTT01000060.1 GCA_002401655.1 Gammaproteobacteria bacterium
AGTGCCGCTGTTAGAGTTGTTTTACCATGATCGACGTGGCCGATTGTTCCAACATTGACATGGGGTTTAGTTCGTTCAAATTTTTCCTTAGACATAAATGCCTCCAAAAGAGTTAAGCTTAATTATAAAAAAAATTAACTATATCTGCTAGCTTCTGCAAACATAGCTAAACCCGGTTAAGTCTTCCGACCGAACCGAGATAAATGGTGCCGATAACCAGATTCGAACTGGTGACCTCTCCCTTACCAAGGGAGTGCTCTACCGACTGAGCCATATCGGCTAGATGTTCAAACTGGAGCGGGTAGCGAGAATCGAACTCGCATCATCAGCTTGGAAGGCTGAGGTTCTACCATTGTACCATACCCGCGTTATTCAAATCGTACTTCAACCGCCAATTAAAAGGCTATGAAACACATACAACATCTGTCATTGAATTGCATATCAACGCTTTATATAGAAGTTGCTCTGCTATTACAAGCCCATAGCAATAAATAACTATTTAAACAACATTCTAAAAACTGGTGGTGGGGGAAGGATTTGAACCTTCGAAGGCGAACCGTCAGATTTACAGTCTGATCCCTTTGACCACTCGGGAACCCCACCAAATACTACTTTAAAGTACATCTTAATCTATCAAGCGTACTTTTTTACTTTACAATAAACAGGCAATACCTATTTACAAGAATAATGGTGCCGGTTCCCGGAATCGAACTGGGTACCTACTGATTACAAGTCAGTTGCTCTACCAAGTGAGCTAAACCGGCATTTTAACTAGTGGCAAAACTCTCATTTATGCCTAAATAGCGTATAAAATCAGCCATTTACTCCTGTTTGATAGTGCATTCTTACGGCTCCTATGTAACAGGGACGCGAATTCTAATGAGTTATTAGCTAATGATCAACGATTTTTTTAAGTAATTTGACAATTCTTTGATAGGATAATAACTGCATCCTAGCGAAGTACTAAAAAAGTAGCATAAAACGCCTATTTTTCAGTAAGTTAAAGCTATATTAACAATTATTGTTATATGTCATAATTTATACTCAAAATTGATTTCAAGAAAATAGAGAAGAAAATAATTTAATGACTAGTAAAAACTAAAGACTTTTAACTATCGTTAGCTTTATCAGTGGATCAATATTGAGCCTTTCAGCCGTTTATTTGCTTCACCCAAACCTTCATCAAGAAAAAGCTAAAAGTGTTACAAGTGCTCCTACGTTTAACGATGTCGCCAACAACCAAATCGAATCTATACCATCAAACAATTCAACTGAGAATGAATCAAATAAACGATGAAACAATACTTACGTTCTCTTTCTGCGATTTATTTTCTTTTCTATTTTAATTAATAAAGCTACAATTTCTTTCTGGCGCTCCTCATCGGCCAACGGAGTAATTTGTACAGGAACTGAGTTCTGTGCTTTTATCAAATATTCTTTTGCTTTCATATACTTTTTTTTCTCGTCAAATAAGAACTCCGCATAAAAATAGTTTGGATCGACACCATTAGGGTTTATTACCAAAGCTTTAACAAGGTGCTTTTCAGCCTCTGAATCACTTCCAAAACCGAATGGCCACCCGGGAACTTTTGCATATAACAATCCTAAGCTTGCATGTGCAGAGCCTGATAAGGAATTCTCATCAAGACTAATAGCCATATCCAAATCTTTACGCGCGGCTTTTACTAGAGATAACGCACCTAGGCCACCTCGAGCATTAGCAAAACTCGATTTAATTATACCTCTCCAAATCCATCCTTTTGCATCTTTCTGGTTTTCTTTAATGTATCTGTCGGCTTGCTTAACTAAATTTTCAAAAGCCGCTTCTTGTTTATTTCCTTCTAGTACATAACTTGCTTCAGACCAATTCTCACCTAATGATTTAATAGTGTTTTCGGATAGGGCTAAATAACTAAATGTTAAGCTTAATGCCAATATTAAAATCTTATGTAATTTGCTAAACATATTTCTCTCCTTTAAATAAGCATTTCTATGAGTGAGTAGCACTAGAAGTGATACGACTCATTGTCTTTTGCTGAGTTGATTTATTAGTTAGTTTGACCACCGAGCCAATATTACTAAGCTTTGCGAAGTGCATAATTTGTTTTATTTGATTGCCAATGGCTTTATCTACTATTGATGGTATAAGACCGTTCACTTTTAAAAATAATTTTTCCGGCCAACCAATTGCCACTCGTTCAGTTTCATTCAGTAACTGTTTTATTACCACATCTGCGACAACGGACACCGTGTCAGTCGCATTACCTAACTTCTTATTAAGTTGATTCACGGAAGTCGAATTAATATCAGTATCGGTAGCTCGGGGAGCTATATACAATACTTTTGTAGATTTATTTTGCAACTCTCTTTTTAATGATTCACTAAATCCTTTCAAACCAAATTTGCTAGCACAATAGGTTGTAAAACACGGATAACCTATAGTTCCAAAAGAAGAGCCTACATTTAGAATTATGCTGTTTTGTGGCCTCGCTAACATCGGCAATAATGCTTTAGTTAACAGCATCGGAGAAAGTAAATTAATATTCATTAGTTGATTAATTTGATCATCAGAACTCGATTCAAAGGTAGAGAAGTGACTGACTCCTGCATTATTAATCAATATATCGATATGAGTAAGTGATTCACAGTATGAGACCAACTTATTTCGACCATCTGTTTGCGACAAGTCAGCACATATGATTTGATGATTGTTACCGATCATTTCATTGACCGCTTCTAATTTTTTAAAATTTCGGCCTACTAAGATTAATTTAGCTTGATGCTTATGCAAGCGAATAGCAATTGCTTGCCCTATTCCACCGCTAGCACCAGTTAATAAGATAGTTTTACCTTTGATATTCATTAGATATTTCCTCTACAAAATGATGAAAATAAAGTTACGCTGCGATTGAAATACCATGAGATGATTTTAACGAATAAAATATTTCACCGTACAAGCAATAAAATTTATTGGCTGCATCAATGATCAATTGCTGTTCTTCTTTATCCGTTATTTTATTCATCAACATTTCAAAAAACTTAACGTGTTCAATATCAAGTGAACCATGAGAATGTAAATAGCTGAAAGCATTTTTTTCTACACCTTTAGTGGAATCATTCGGAAAATTCAATACCTTTTGAATGCTATCTGCAGCCATATCCGCTAAGGCAATACTCGTTCCCTCTAGAACGTGAACCATACCAAAAAAAACAAGCGGATTGACTCTGTTAATACTGTCGTAAGCATAAGACACCATCAATTCCGTTGCCCAAGATGGTTGACTACTTCTAACTTCCTCTTTATCAAAACCGCAACTAGCAATATCGTTCAAAACCCACTCTTGATGCCCTAACTCCTCCTCAATATATTCCGCAACAGCTTCTCGTAACCACTCCTTACTTTCGGGAAGTTTACTACCTACGCTCATTAAAAGAGGGACGGTATGTTTGACGTGATGATAGGCTTCTTTTAAAAAAGCGACATAATCATCTTTATTAATATTACCGCTCATACATTGACTAATAATTGGTGCCTTAAATAAATATTTTTTTGCATCTTGCGTTTCATTGATTAAGCGCTGAAAAAAACTCATTGGGATACTCCTTCGTTCATAGTTTTACTATGCGATATTTCATTGTTCAATATCACAGTATTTGATAGTTTATTAAAAGATGACTTTTTAATTGGGAATGATTGGAAAACAGATTGAGCCAAGATATCGAACTGACTTCTGAAGTGCTGCTCTATAAATAGTCTCTTAGGACGATTGTTTTCAGTCAAAAAACCTTTTTCATTAGAAAGTGGGTGCTGCAAAACTAACCAATTTTTAATTTGTGCGTAATCCGGTAGCTTTTGATTAATTCTATAAACAGCTTGTTCAATTACTTTACTGGGTGTTGATGAATCAAATAAATAGAAAAGAGCTACACAAAAAGGTTTAGCATCACCAAATACAAAGCACTGCTGAAATAAATCGCCACCGGTCGATCCCTGCTGAAGAAAATAGCTTTCTACCCACTCTGGACTAATGTTTCTTCCATAACTAGAAATGATAAGATTTTTCTCTCGACCATTCACCATGCAATAACCATCATCATCAATGAAACCTAAGTCACCCGAATGAAATTGTTTTTGATACCAGCTGGTTTTATCGCCTAAATAACCTAAAAACGTATTCCCCTTAATAATAATTTCATTATCTTGGATTGAAATTTGAATATGTGGAAGAACTTTACCAACAGCCCCCAGCTTATTATTTTTTAGTGTACTTAAGGCGACAACAGACGAACATTCAGAAAGACCATAACCTTGATACACGGGTAAATTAATTCCTTTTGCTCTGCGTAATAGTTCCGACGACACCTTGCTACCGCCGACAGCAATAAACTTTAATGAAGTAGGTACAACCCATCCATTTTCTGCCGCGTTAACAAGTAGGAGGAGAAGCTCAGGCACTAAAATTAAACTGTTCGGCTGATTCATTGAAATACAAGAAAGTAATTGATTAGCATTTATTTTTGAACTACCTAATAAACCTCTCATTTCAGCTGAAACTAAGCTCACAGTACCACCACTGATTAGAGGTGCATAAACACCTGCGATATTTTCTAATAACGTACTTAAAGGTAATATACATAAATGTTTTGGTTGTTCTATAGCAACCACTTCAATTATGGACTTAGCGACAACTAGTTGATTTTCACTTGATAAACAAACACCTTTTGGACTTCCTGTAGATCCTGACGTAAAAGTAATTTTTGATGTATACCTTGGCATTTCAGCCATTATCTTTCCATCATTTTGTAAGCAAATAATCGCTTCAAGTTCAGTCACAGTTTCATGAGACTCGTAGAAGCCGAATTCATTTATCTCTTGATGATTTTTGGCAACAAAAATAGTATTAATACTTGTCTTTGATAATGCAGAGTTAATTTGAGATGATGTAAAAAAAGGAGGCAAAGGAACAAATGTTATCCCTAAACTTTGGCAAGCTAAATCAATAATAACCCATTCAATACAATTATCTAATACGGTCACAATACCATTCGCATTGATTGTCTTGAAATAGCGACTTACTCCAAGCACTCTTCGTTCAAGTTGCCTATAACTAAGATGAAGATCTCCACATTTAACTGCAATATGATTAGAGTCAAAGTTGATTTCTTCAAAAATTGAGTGTTTCATGTTCATTAGTTAAATTTTTCCGAAGAGTGAGTGTTAAAAATAGAAAACATTAGTGCACAACTATTTTAATAGATTATTCGCAATATCTTCTATTTGAGAAGAGAATGTGTAAGCTATTTCAGAATACCTTTCTGATCGTTCGATTAAATATATTGCTTGATCAATATCAATAGCGATTAACTCTGGTGAGGTATCATAATAACTTCCCCAATGATTACTTTCTTGGCCCAACTTATTGGGGTCTGCTTCTGCTATATAAAAAACACTCATACATAGATTGCGAAGTATCATTTTTATTTGAGGCGTTGCACAAAAAACCAGTTTTGAAATCCCTGCTTTGGATGCGACTAATGCAGCGATTATAAATAGTTGTCTAGTAAAAGTTTTATTAGTACCGAATAAATTCCCTACCTCACCTATTTGTTTGCGAGTAACGTTCTCCTTTTGAAAAAATAGCTCTATTGATTTCTTTAAATATTGCTCTATAAAGATTGGCCCTTCACTAGCAATTTTAAGACCTAACGTGCTTTGAATTTCTCCTTTCTGTCTAATGCTAATAAGATTAGGTAGAAAATTTTTAATATTTGCACCATAGTAACGGTCAAATCCATTCCAAATGAAATTCTCTACGTTATTTCTATCCAAATTTAGAGGGAGTGATAATTGAACATTAAGTTGATTTGATTCACTTTCATTTCTAGTTGGAAAATGGAAGTGAGGAGAGTACAAAAAAGTGCTTTTTTCTGATTGATCAAATGAAACATTTAACATGATAAACTACCTGCAATTCATAACCTTGCAAATATCATAGAATTAAAAACTTAAATGAAGCYTWAKAWAWNCNANTTNAATTRTTMWTKYNNNGMAATTTWRYTWSWARAYSTTAAMNTACMYKAMAWNAMAGNNGAAYKKWTNAWATYRWWNATAKNTCMAWNGAWCWNNAATTAYCSWTTWWTRYTSTRKKKWWWRYTKYWMATKKNTMTRWNTRATAKTRCCSYNGMTSCKMTNNGMAAYNATSRTNGMTWTWGMKWYWRWWYNGYAWRYMAANTAKAWGCTWWRCSYMTNNTGMTYACTMYWNNAGWAAWRYWKCWAMWWAYMAYGAMWAAGAAAAACTTCACTGGGGTTATAGGAATAGGTCATTATTTTATTGGTATTGGTGCTAGGCGTTAGATATAGCGACTATACTAACGGGATTAATTCAGAGGGATGGAACTTTGGTGCAGGCGTTAATCTTTTATCCGCAAACAAAGATGATAGCAACGGCCTTTTTCTATCTTTAGGCTATCAATTTTAATTGTTTACTTTGTTTGAGGTTTTATTTCACCTTTTGGCGTGGCTTCCCGTTAAAGGCTAAATTGAGATATCAGTGAATTTAATTTGTCATTCAAGTTTTCACCCGATACCTGTGGCTGATAACTCTGTTGAACACCGGAGGTAATGTCATTAACTAACTGCAATGGATGATCAAACTCATACGCTTTGGTCAGTAATCCTTGAATATCATTTAACAGTTGCTCCAGTTGGATCCCCGGATTTAACTGAACAGGCTCAGAATTATTGATTGAAGGCAGTTCATTTTGAGAATTTGTTTGATAGGACGCTAACGCTTGAGTCGTTGTCGTTTTTTGTAATTGTAGATTTAAACTACTCAATTCATCACGGTCAATTTCTAGCTCGACAGCCAAATCAAATGCTTGCTCAAGTCGACCAGAATAAAAATTATCAGCAATCACACTAATATTTTTCAATAATTCATCTATTGCAGCTAGTTCACCTTCATCCAACTCGCCAATCACATTAAGACTGAAGGAGCTTGAAGAGCTTCTACTTTGATTGATCTCAAATGATGTACTAGTTCCGTTACCACTCACTGAGCTGGAAAAACTTGAACGGTTAAATCGAGAGATTTCGATAGTAACTTGATCGCCATCTTGAGTGGTTAAAGAAAGAGAAAAACTAGAACTCTCAGAAACTTGTGCAGATAATTCTAATCTACTGACATTATCACTTCGATTAATATCCCCTATGCCATCAAGCTGATTATCAGCTCGACCTGCATGCTGAGTAATACGCTCTCTTAAGTGTTCGATACCCTTAGTTACCCGCTCAAAAGTGTCATTGATTTCGCTCGATAACTCAGGCGTTAGTAAACCTAAACCTTCAATGATATCCTTCGCCTCATTAAAACCTTTAATAAAACCTTCTAAGCCTTCATCCAAACGCTCTAATAGTTGTTCAGGTTCTGCACCACTAGCCGCGTCAGATCGCAATCGACCGCTAATAAAGCCAAGAATATTTTGAGCGGCTTGTTTAGAAGAAATTTTCCCTACAGGATTGAAGTCAGCTAGGCTATATTCAGCAATTTCAGGTGGACGCGTTGATTCATTTGCAACGGGCAATTGTGGCGAGAAAGCTATTTTTTGATAAGCCTCCTTTAAAACGGCGGCAAAAATCGCAAAACTATCACTTTGCTGATGATTATTATGCGAATTAACTAAACCACTAATACCTTTACTGTTCCCAAAAGCATTTGAATTGATCGGATTTGAATTAAGTAAATGACCACGTTCCAGCAATGAAGCATGTGGTGCAATTGAAGATAGCATCGTTTATTCCTTTAAAAACGGGTAAATATGCTCTTTTAATCGGCTCTAAAAAGGCCGACTTTAATAAACTTAGATAATCGGTAAGAAAATATTCTATTTTAAAAGCAGAAAAACCGCTCACAAACCACACAACTTCTCAGCAGCCTTATCCAAAGTCTCCTCATACTTAGCAAAACATAACCGAATCACTTTATCATCGTACCCTTCTGGATAAAACGGACTCAAGGGAACTGCTGCTACTCCTATTTCTTCCGCCAACCAATAACAAAAATCTTTATCATTTAAATCCGAAATTTCACTGTAATCCGCTAGAAGAAAATATGTTCCTTTAGCTGGCAATATTTTAAATTTAGATTCTTTTAACGCATTAACTAAATAATCTCTTTTATCTTGATAAAAAGCACTTAGCTCGCCAATGTGTTGAGGTTGATGTTTTAACATTTCGATCAAACCATATTGGTTTGGCGTTGAAGTTGTGAAAGTCACGAACTGATGTAGCTTTCTAAATTCTTTAGTGAATTCTGTTGGCGCGGTACAGTAACCCATTTTCCAACCCGTGCAATGAAAGGTTTTTCCGAAACTTGACACAACAAATGAACGCTCAAATAATTTTGGGTAACGTAAAACACTTTCATGCTGTTCGCCATCAAAGGTAATAAATTCGTAAACCTCATCACTGATTAAATACAATTCATGCTTTAGCACTATATTTTCAAGTGCCAACATATCATCTCGGTTTAAAAGTGTGCCAGTTGGATTGTGTGGGCTATTAATGACGATGGCTTTAGTTTTGTCGTTGATATTTTTTTCGACTAAATCCCAGTTCACTTTATATGCTGGTGCATCCAGCCCAATATGAACACATTTCCCGCCTGCTAATTCTACAACTGGCTCATAAGCATCATAAGCAGGGTCAAAAATAATGACTTCATCGCCCTTTAAAACTATTAACTGCAAGGCAACAAATAGCGCTTCTGTAGCACCTGATGTAATGGTGATATTTTCTRAACCGATTAATTTTTTATCGTATTGGCGCTCGATTAAATAAGCGATTTCATTTAATAAATCGGGCATTCCAGCCGATGGCGGGTATTGGTTTTTTCCAGAATTGATAGCTTCGATGACTGCTTGTTTTAAATAGTCCGGTGTTTCAAATTCCGGAAAACCTTGAGATAAATTGATTGCGCCGGTTTTTTTTGCTAGCAATGTCATTTCGGTAAAGATACTCGTACCAACATTCGCCAGTTTACTATTTAACATGATCGTTATCTCTTTTTTACAGGGTCGGAGTCGCTAAAAATCTAACAATTCGGTGATAATCTTTTGAATAACATCGGACTAATTAATCTGCAAATTGCATTTAACGCGACTCCGACCCCTTCGTTTACTAAATTTCTTTTGTATTTGGCTTAACTATGCAACCAAACACTCTCAGCCCATGACCAAATTCCATCCCATCGCTCTTCCATCACTTCACCATTTTGCCAGTCAATCACTCCATTATTTTCATCAATACAATAGTAACCATCTTTATGTTGGCAAATGGGGATATACTCTCTCGGTAAACCATTTTCCCAAGCCATGGCGGTCACTTCTGGGAAATGAGTATGCGCTCTAGGATCTGAAATGGTAATAGGCTCCAAGCTCCCTAGACTCAGGTCGCTGACTTCCAGCAAAAAAATTTTAACGTCCATTGGGATTTGAAGCAGAAGTTCCTCTTCTACCAAAACTAAATCATCTTCGCTTGGAAGTCCTGCCGAGAAAGAATCTTGGTTTGCCACATCACGTAGTTCGTCAATAATATCTTCGTAATTATTCATTCAATCTATTACTCAATGTTATCTTTTTTCTTATCAACTTTATCAAAGTCATACCAACTAGCAAGCTTAGTGATTAGTTCTTCCAATCCAAGTTTACTAGTAGCCGAAAACGCTTGAATAGTGATGTTTTCACCGATTCTCTCAAGCCGTTTTTTTGCATTAGCGGTCGCTGTTTTTCTTGCACCACTTTTCAATTTATCTGCCTTACTTAAAACAACATGAACGGGAATATTTGCTGTAACCGCCCACTGAACCATTTGTTTATCGGTTTCTTTTAGAGGATGTCTAATATCCATAAAAACAACTAACGCTTTTAGGCATTGGCGTTCCTGCAAATATCGGCTAAGTGTTTTCTGCCACTCTGCTTTTTGATCTTTTGACACTTTCGCAAAACCATAACCAGGTAAATCAGTTAGTCGGTTGGATTCATCAATCATAAAAAGATTAATCAATTGAGTTCGTCCAGGCGTTTTACTGGTTTTGGCTAAGCTCTTTTGATCGGTTATAGCATTTAATGCAGTCGACTTACCCGCATTAGAGCGCCCCGCAAGTGCCACTTCAACCCCTTCATCAGGGGGTAATTGTGCAAGTTTTGCAGCACCCATTAAATAGCGCGCGCCCCTAAAAGGGTTGATATTTGATGATTTTGAAACTGTATCTATCATATTCTATTTTTCACTGATTTTGCATTGAGGCAATTTATTCGTTTTACATTGCTAGAATCAAACGACAAGGTTGGATCTTTTGTAATTGTTTGCCTATAATTCACCCGTAACCCACATAGGAACTCTTATAACCCGAGACATTTAATAAGAGAACTGGAACTTGGGTCGTTAAGTATAAATAATTCAGAGGTTTTATAGCAAGTTGTAAAACCAACAAAAGGCTTTTAAATTTTCATTTAGAAGTACGTAAAAGGATAAATAATGAGAAAAATCATAGGTTTAACGTTAATATTTTTATTTTCTAATATTGCTTTAGCAGGCGATATTGCCAAAGGAAAAGCTAAAAGTGGCGTTTGTGCTGCTTGTCACGCAGCCGATGGCAACAGCGCAATAGCAATTAACCCCAAACTAGCGGGTCAAAGTGCTAAATATTTGGCTAAACAATTACATGATTTTCAAGATGGTAAACGTTCAGATGCCACCATGGCGCCTATGGCTGGTTTGCTAAATGATGAAGATATTGAAAATGTTTCTGCTTACTATGCATCACAAAAAATTCAACATATGGCAGTAGAAAACAAACACATCGCAATTGCTGAAAAACTTTACCTTGGTGGTGATTCTGATAGAGATATCCCTGCTTGTATCGCTTGTCATAGTGCCACAGGTGAAGGAATGGCTGCCGCTGGCTTTCCAGCGGTTGGCGGACAACATCCTACTTATACAATCAGCACATTAAAAGCATTTCGTTCGGGCGACAGAGCAAACGATGCTAACGAAATTATGAGAGATGTGACTGCAAAAATGAGTGATAAACAAATTGAAGCGTTAGCCTACTATTTAGCCGGTCTTCACTAGAAAAATATTCACGAAATAGACTTTCTGCACTTACAAACGCATAAAACGGCTTTTTAGCCGTTTTTTTATGTCCATGGATGGACAGTATGCAGTAAAGAGGCATGGATGCCGGTACTGCGAATGTCCATGGATGGACAGTATGCAGTAAAGAGGCATGAATGCCGGTACTGCGAATGTCCATGGATGGACAGCCAGGATTTTGCTCCATGCAAATCCTAAGTACCTATGTCTTTACAAACTATTCAAGCAAAACGCTGAGTTAGATATTTAATAATGTCATTCGACTCATACATCCAGGTTACTTCATTATCATTTTCTATCCGTAAACAAGGAACTTTTATTTTTCCGCCTTGCTCTAACAGTATTTCTCTCGCAATCGAGTCATTTTTTGCATCAAGCAAAGCAATTGGTAAATTCAGTTTATGAAGTGCACGACGAGTTTTTATACAAAATGGGCATAATTTGAACTGATAAATAGTTAGGTTTTTGATCTCTTCTTCTAACTGATTTTGTGAATCAATGGTTCTTTTCAATTTTGAACCTCTCGTCAATAAGTCAAGTATGGCAATAATTGAACCTAATAAAAGACGAATAAGTTTGAGCATGGGATAACCTATTTAATCAAGAATTTAAACAACGGATAATTGTATGGCAGATTCAATCACTTGAAAAGCCTAAGTTGATATCATGTTCTAATTTTTCGCAATACTGGTAGCAATATTGCGAAAAACGTGAGAACCAAGTCACATTTGACTAATAGAGATTAAAAACTAACAAAAAAACTAAGATTGTTACTCAATTATTGGAGAAACTACTATTATTACTAATTACAATGGCACGATCTGCATAGGATTATAGGTTTCAGCAAGGAGTATTAATTGGGTATTGAAGTGATACAACAAAAGCAGCGACTCAGTTTATTAAGTTATAACTTACAAGTTGGCATCAATAGTAGCCGTTATAGTGATTATCTTACCCAAAGTTGGCGCCATTTATTACCTGACTCAAAACGAAACGAAAACTTATCTMGTGTCGCAGACTGGTTATCTGAGTATGATRTTGTTGCGCTTCAAGAAGTTGATGYCGGTAGTTTACGYTCYCAATATATTAATCAAATAGARTTTTTGGCTCAAAAAGGCGGATTCCCACACTTTCAYCARCAACAAAATMGAAATTTTGCTGGGTTAGCSGCTCAYGCAAACGGARTCCTTACCAAATATCAATCGACACRGGTGAAGTTACATAAACTACCAGGTAGAATCTCCGGACGRGGYGCTCTTGAAATCAATATMGAATCAAAGGGCAGTGCAATTAAAATTATTTCAGTCCATTTGGCTTTGGGGCAACGAGCTAGAAGGTCTCAATTGGAATATATTGCCAATCTAGTTAAAAACACCGAGCATTTTGTTATTATGGGCGATATGAATTGCAACAAAGATACTGTTTTAGATGTCTTCAAAAGTGCTAAAATTAAAGTAAGGAGAAATCCTTTGATTTCACCTACTTATCCTAGGTGGAAACCTAAATATTGTTATGATCAAATATGGATCAGTGAAAATTTGGAAATTATAAAAAGTCGTGTACTTAACCTTGGTGTTTCGGATCACTTACCTATAATGATGGAAATAGAAATCCCTGAATCGATAAATGTGCAAAAACATATCCCCATTAAACAAGAATTAGCAAAACAACTTTTGAATTGAAAAACACAAGCTAATACTAAAATTCAAAAAATGAAACAAATCAACGTATAACTAGAAAAGATAATATGGAATCAGATAATCAAGATTTTGAAAAATATTGCGCTGAATTAAAGCGCCATTTGTCACGATTAAGTTTTGTCGGAATGGGGCTTTCAGACGAACTCGACTCCTCATTGTCGAAACTAAGAGTTTTAATAAAAAAGGATGCCCCACAAAAAGCTTTAAAAGCAAATATTAATGATATCAGTAAAGTGTTACGTAATTTAGATGATGAACCACAAAATGCACCATCATCAAAGGCCAATGAAAACATTGATCTTATTGATATATTAACTCAGCAAAAATTACCAATTGTTTTAAAATCGAATTTAACCAACGCTAACAAAAATTCAAAAAATAAAGATGCCAATAGCATCATGGTTTCCATCGCAAAGGAAATAAAAAAATATATTGATGATCTCGAGTCTCTCACAAAGGAACAAGGCAATAGCAATAGCAATACATCCAATAATAACAAACCGGGATTCTTTAGCTCTCTATTTTCTAAAAAATCTTCTGACAAATCAAAAGATGAATCAGATGATTCGCTAGATTCTGACTTCGAGTCAAGGTCATCTACTTCAAAGACTCAAAATGTTGCTTTGGATGATAGACAAAAGGACTTAACACAACATCTATTACCCGCTGATATAAAAAGTTCACTACAGCATTTAGTTGAACAATTAGCAGGCATGGATGGCTATAAAGAAATCGCGGGATTATTAGAAACTGAAATTAACAAAATTCAAACAATATCTCAACTCTCTTCTATTTTGGAACTAATTGCCAGCGCGTTTATAGAAATTTCCGATCAAGAACATATGCAGTTCGAATCATTTCTTAAATCACTCAATAAACGAATAGTTAGAGTGAATAGTTTTATTAGTAAAACCTTAGAGTTTAGCCAGGGCAATGAACAGGATACAAAACAGTTAAACTTGGATCTTTCTCAAGATATTTTTTCTATTAAAGAATCATTATCGGATTCAAAAGACTTAGCCGATGCAGAAGAAAGAATCGTTGTCAGAATGGATAAAATGCTTTCACAAATAAATCAATTCTGCTCCAAGCAACAAACTCAAAGTAGTGAATTAATATCACAAGTGGCAAAATTAAAAGAACAAATGATTGCAACAGAAGATGAAGCAACGCGTCTGAAAGATGATTTGGCAGAACAACGCGTCAGAGCACAAACAGATCAACTCACCAACTTACCAAACCGATATGCTTATAATGAACGATTAACCCAAGAGTATAATCGTTGGCGACGATATCGTAACTCATTAACGCTGGTTATTGGTGATATTGATTTGTTTAAAGCCGTTAATGATAATCACGGACACGCTTTTGGCGATTTAGTTTTGAAAAAAATATCGACTTGTTTGCACGCACAAATAAGAGAGTCTGATTTTGTTGCTCGCTTTGGTGGAGAAGAGTTTGTGATTTTGCTCCCAGAAACATCATTGATCGATGCTACCCGAGCAATGAATAAAATGCGTCAATCCATTAGCAAAATTAGTCTTGAAAATAATGGTGAAAAGATCGAAGTCACGATGTCTTTTGGTATTTCTGAATTTACTAATGATGATACTACTAAATCTGTTTTTGAAAGGGCTGATAGCGCACTTTATCGCGCAAAGGAAAAAGGACGAAATAGAGTTTGCTGTCAAAGAGCTCCATCTAAAACAGACGAAGACTAGCAATAATGCCAATGTCAGTAAAACACAATCTCCTCAGTCGTTATTCATCGCCTAGTCATTGGTTGCTTACCCAAGAAATACTAAAAGAGTTAACTAAAATAGCTAATCAGTCGGTCACCGCTTCACTCAATGAAAAAGAAGCGTTGTTTGAACAATTTCTTAATACTATCTACTGTGGTTATTTTGACGAACTAACTGGCGGTTTGATTTCAAATCGAGACTCAGATAGCATTTACTATAAACCCATTTCCATTAACCTTTCACTTTGCCGATTACTATTAGCGTCCGATCAAGTGTTTTATCATGGTGAATTTAAATTGGTCGCAAACAAAACATTGTTAAACCTATCATCCTCGATAGCAAACTCAAAAAACAAAAAATTAGAGCATGAAAATTATTTTGACATTAAAGATTTGCACTGTAGTTTTGATACTAAGACGTTAACATCAATTCTTGACGAAAGAGAAATCGCTCTATTTAGATCTTTAAGTAATAACAAAATAATTAACGAACAGTTAATTTATACAAAATGCCGTTCATTAAAAGATGCCTCATCAAAAATTAATATGCATTATAAAGAAGCACAAATTCTTGAACACTTAATCAACGAAAAACTAATTAAACATACTAATAGCTTAAGTGAATCGACAACACTCTCTAAAATCGAATTAGACGATGTTTTTCAAAATAATTGTGAATKKRYAGARNGCRATSANCSAANNAWKGTCTTCAAATAAAAATATTGTTCAACGGAATCTCGCAGAAAACACTTTCACGACTTTAGAAGCAGAATTGATTAAAAGCGATAACAACCTTCTCAACTATGAAAGTGATTTGCTTAATCTGATTTGTGCAGGAATAAGCCTATTAACAATAGGTTTTAATCAATCATTATTAAAGCGAATATTCAATTTAATTGAAAGAAGTGCCTCTTTCAATACAAATGTAAATAACCAGTTAAATAAAAATAAAAAAACAATTTTTCAAATAGATTTTATTACCGCCTTTCTCAAGTCACTGCCAGCACAATTCAATATCCCTGATCCGATACTAAAATTTGTATTAAAGGAACACGATTCAAATATTCGCTTTAATCTCGTGTTTATTAATAAGCATTCGATTGAACGCGATCAACAAATTACTTTATTGAATTCCAAATACAATGCTTTTCAAAAAATATTCGTTTATGAATGATTGGATGTTTCATTCTCCACGATAGTAATAATTTTCAGTCAGATCTCCTTCTTTTCGTAATTCGAGAGATCAAACTAACGTAATACTGATATTTTGGAGCTCAGTCACAACATTAGCAAGATATCCAAGAGTGATACGACACCACGTGAAGATGGTTTCCAATTCACTGAATAACCTCAGCGTCTTTATCTGTCTTTAAACTGAAGGTCAATTGTTAAGCTATCAATAAGTTATGAGCGAATATATGTTTTCATTTGTAGCTAAAAGCAGTATGCTCAAAGGATTGGTAAGCCATTCGACACCTTTTACATAAAATATGATACTTGTTATTTTACTGATAATGATGACGTCTCTCATTCATCTAACCAGTAAAAACAATAATCTGCAGCCAATAATCAATGAATATTTTAGAGAAATAGTAAGATGCCAAAAATTGTAATTTATCCAGGAACATTTGATCCAATCACCAATGGTCATGTTGATCTTATAGAAAGAGCCGCAAGACTTTTTGATAAAATTATTGTCGCCGTCGCTATGAGTGAAGGAAAAAGTCCTCTTTTTGACGTAGATAAACGCGTATCGATTGTAGAAGAAGTCGTTGCACCAATAAAAAACGTCGAAGTCGTTGGATTCAGTGGACTGCTTGTTGATTTTGCCAAAGAACATAATGCTAATGCTTTATTGCGAGGGTTGCGAGCGGTTTCTGACTTTGAGTATGAATTTCAACTGGCTAATATGAACAGACGATTATCGCCTGATTTAGAAAGTTTATTTTTAACACCTGCTGAACAGTTTTCTTTTATTTCTTCTACTTTAGTTAGAGAAATAGCCACACTCAGTGGCGATGTTTCTCAATTTGTTCCAGAAGCTGTGCAACGCGCACTGGCAGAAAAATTTAACACTAAAAATTAACCTCTAATATTAAAGTCTAAGATTAATTTAATGAATGATAAAAACCAACCAATTGAATTTGGAAAACAGGATGCATCCTATAGTGCCGCTGGAAAAATTGAGGGCATTAGAAAACTAGTCGATTCATTTTACCAATACATGGATAGATTGGACGAAGCAAAAATTATTCGAGCAATGCATCCCAAAGATTTAACGGTTTCTAGCGACAAACTCGCCTGTTTTCTTTCTGGATGGTTAGGAGGCCCAAGACTCTATTCAGAAAAATATGGTTCGATAAGTATTCCAATGATACATAAACATTTATCAGTTGCTAGCGCAGAGAGAGATGCTTGGCTGTTGTGTATGAAACATGCTGCGAATGACCAACCTTATCATGAGTCATTTAAGAAATATTTATTAGAGCAGTTATTTGTTCCAGCGGAGCGAATTAGACAAGTGAGTAAATAACTATTTAATATCCTTTCGCATTTCAATGATCTCTTTTTCAAAGCCTATTTTTTCATACGCTCTAATCCCTGATTCATTTTGAGCAAACACCGTTAAATTTAGAACCGTCGCTCCTTTTTCACGGCTCCAAACAGTTAGCTGATCAATTAATTTTCCATTGATTCCTTTTCCTCGGTAATCAGACGATACAAACATAAAGCCAAGAAAAGAATGAAATTCATGGGTGAGGTAATTTAAAGATTTCTTTAATTTAGCATAGCCGGAAGCAACTAATTCCCCATCAACTTCTGCGACTAATACTTCACTATCGTCACTTTCAATTAATTCTTTTAAGTCATAATAATTAAAGTGCTCTGTCATCATATCGGGAACCATAGAGCGTTCGTACTCGATAATGCCTTGTTCAAAGTTTAATAGAACATCAAGTTCTTCCAATAAGGCTTTTCAAATAGGGAAATTCAGGGGACACAATATTTATTTAATTTCTCTAACCTTTGGGCCTGGCTTTTTCTTCATTAAATCTCTACCGGTTATCTTTTCTGCGACTTTAAGAAATCTATTATTTCCCAAAGGTCTTCCTGTTTTATTATGTGCTTCAATCTCTTCCATTGGTAAACCTTGTGCATTCAATAAGTAATTCTTCCAATCACCAAAAAGCTCCTGCATTTTACTAACTTCTACTAAACCATTCTCATCATGTCCTGATAAATGTGCATGAACACTGCTCCAAGGATAGTCCCAAGCGTGTTTAACTATTCCTGCTTTTACTGGATTTAGCTCCACATAAGCCATAGCGTTTGCTAGCCAAGTTTTTTGCATTGGGAACGAAGCAAACCGTCCTTGCCATAAATACCCTCGCCATTTTTCTCTAAAATTGATCATTCTTGTATAGCGCCTGTGGACTTCTCCTATCGCTTTACTGAGATCAGAGTTTTTCTTAGGCATAACAATTAAATGAACATGGTTCGTCATTAAACAATAAGACCAAACCTCAACAGACTGTTGCTGACACCACTCTTTTAATAGTTCAATGTAATACTGATAATCACCGTCTTTAAAAAACACATCCTGACGTCTATTACCTCTTTGGGTAATATGATGTGGGTATCCCGGTAATATAACTCGCGCTAATCTTGCCATAATTGAAGTATATCACAATTAATTAAGTCTCGTGTCCCCAGATTTTCCAGATTTTCTTGGTGTCCCCAGATTTTCTTTAATACGACCAAACCTCAACAGACTGTTGCTGACACCACTCTTTTAATAGTTCAATGTAATACTGATAATCACCGTCTTTAAAAAATACATCCTGACGTCTATTACCTTTTTGGGTAATATGATGTGGGTATCCCGGTAATATAACTCGCGCTAATCTTGCCATAATTGGAGTATACCACAATTAATTAAGTCTCATGTCCCCAGATTTCTTTGGATGAGAAAAAAATAATTTTCTTACGAGTCTAGCTAAAAGCTATACGATAGCTTAATAACTTTATCTGGCACCGATATTAGATTTTATTTAGAAAAATACCGAAAGTGAAACTTGAAATAATCAAAATAACATAGTCGAGAATTGCATATCTCTTTCGGGTATATAAATCGATATTTTTATTGTAATTAAAAATATAAACGTATATTGTTGCCTCTCAGTGCATGAAGCACTGGTAACTTACATAAGGAATAAATATGAAAAAACATATATCGAACATTTTAAAAACTGCAATTTTAGCTTGTAGCTTTTCCCTATCTACAATTCTATTTGCGGATAGTCCAGGTGATTATTGTATTGTTTGTAGTGAAACTATGTGTGTTGTTTGCTACCCCAGCGGTCGATGTGAGTTTTTCCCTCAACAGTTACAGGGTTCAGATAATCTAATCAATTTTTAGTTAAAGACAAACCTTCAGCTTTTGTTATATATCTATTCATAATACCAACACTATACAGGTACTATGGCTGAAGGTTTAAAAAGGAATTTAAGTTATATGGATATGAAAGCTTTTTATAAAACAGCATTACAATATTTTATAATATCTACCATAGGAGTTGTTCTAAGTTTATTTTACTTAGAATACAGAAACCTTGATAGTTCATCACCTTCTACAAATACTGAAATAAGTGGAAATTATGAGCAATATTTTGATCATAAAAATGGGAGTCTAATTGTTCTCGGCACGTCTTGGTGTTCTTCGTGTAAAAACCTACATAAATATTTGATTAAAAATAATGTCGAATACACTAGTTACGATATAGAGAACGACGAGATAGGAAAAAATTTATTCATTAAATTGGAAGAAAGTGTCATTCCAATAATTATCACTAAAGACATGATGTATCGCGGCTTACCAAATAATAAAAAACTAAAACTTTTGATAACTAAAATAGGTAGGTAACGCTTTGTTAAAAATAAAAATTATTCTAATATTATCAATCACCAGCGGTGTACTATACTGGTATTTTTCAAGTGACGATGAAATACGCACCTCGAAACCCGAGGTTGAATCATCAAGCATCTCGAATAAACAGATTGAAAAAATTGAACAAAAAATACAAGCCAAACAACAGTTCGAAAATAAGAATCTTACTAATAAAAAAGAATCAATGATTATTGAAAAGAATAAATCTAAAATCGATAGTTCGAGCGATAAAAAAATAGAACTTACACGTAGTGATAAAAAGCAAACAAATGCATTGGTTAATTCATTTTCAATTGAAGCTTATGATGAAGATTGGAGGTATTTTGAAGAAGAACATATAAATTTAAAAATGATCGAGAGTGAAATATTGGGTTTGACAGTGGAAAGTAACATCGAATGCAAGTCTACCATGTGTAAGATAAATACTATTTCTGACAATATTCCTGATAGAATAAAATTTTTAAGAGAGTTTTTTAAATTAGCAAAAGAAAATAATTGGGAGCCCCATGTTACTAATTTTACAGGTAATAATGTTGAACTAATCATTCCTAGAAGACGTGAATAAATATCTAACCTTATTTCGCTATTTTTTCTAGTCACAAAGCATACTGAAAATTTTGTTGTATTTATCTTAGTTAAATCGAAGTGAGAAGATGGCATTTATAAAAAGAACGTTAACACATTCCTCATAAACTAATTTGAAATTTTTATTGTTTATCACTTTAAATATTTTTGAATTTATAGGCTCATCTACTAAATTCTATTTTTCATCGAATTCTGGGGGCATAGCACTTAATTAATAAGAACACTTTGAATTTAACAAAATATTTATTAAACTGGAAATTTTAGTTTCTTATTAAATATCTTTCCGCATTTCAATCACATTCTTATCAAACCCTATCTTCTCATAAGCTCTAATGCCCGATTGGTTTTGAGCAAACACCGTTAAACACAGAACGGTTGCGCCCTTCTCCTTACTCCAAACGGTTAATTGATCAACGATTTTTCCATTGATTCCTTTTCCTCTAAAATCAGGAGATACAAACATAAAACCAAGAAAGGAATGATATTCATGGGTAAGATAATTTGAAGACTTTTTTAACTTTGCGTAACCGGAAGCAACTAATTTTCCATCAACTTCTGCGACTAATACTTCACTATCGTCATTTTCAATTAGTTCTTTCAAGTCATAATAATTGAAATGTTCGGTCATCATATCTGGAACCATGTGGCGTTCGTATTCAACGATTCCTTGCTCAAATTGAAGTAAAGTTTCTAATTCATCTAATCGAGCGGTTCTTACTAAAACTTTATTCATCTTTACGATACTCCGTCGGTAATTTTTTTGAATCAGGAAAGTCAGACCAACTACCTGCAAGAGCTTTTTCGGAACTTGGCCATAGGTTAGTCACGTCATATGCAATAATACCTTTTAACAAAGCAAACTGCGCGAAATAATAACTCACCATGATTAAAATATGTGAGGCATCAAATTGAAAGTAAATATCCACGTTCTAAGAACGTGGTTTTGATTGCACCCTATAAGGGTGTATTGAGCTAGCCCTCTGAGAAGGCTAGCCGCTTACCGCCACATC
>NVTT01000061.1 GCA_002401655.1 Gammaproteobacteria bacterium
CTCTTAGGGTGGGCCCAAACTCACTCAATTCCTGTGATAGAATAATAGCTTATTACTCTATCTGGAGAGATACAAGGTTGGGTTATAACCCAACAAAAATGGTCAAATATAAAAAGGAAGCTAGGAGCTTGTCCGAGAATAGAAGCCGTAGCGAGGGAAGCCAGTTTTTAGTCCTATTTTTTGCTTATTTGAGGAGAATAGTCACTCTCTTTGACGAAAATAAGCAGAAAGTAGGGCAAAAACAGGCTTTCCGTAGTAGACTTTCTATTCTCGGACAAGCTCCTAGACCATTGTGACTGGTGTAAAAATCAATTAAATTTGGTGTTGTCGGCGGACGCGTTGTTGGGTTGCAACCCAACCTACAAAACTCGCCCCGTCATTCCGGCAGTACTTTAGCCGGAATCCATGATTTAAAACTGTAGATTCCGGCTAAAAAGACTACCGGAATGACGATTTGAACCATGGTGAGTGGCTTGCAAGGGGTAAGCAGTTACGGATTAGGCACTCAGCTTAGGTTTATCTTTAACATAATCTACATAAAGAAAGGTGATCATGGTGATCGTTGCAATAACCGAAGTAACAATCAGTATCAAAAGAAAATCTTGCCAACCACCTTCTTTATTGGCCACTTCACCGCCTATAAAATCGAAAATCATTGCGCCAAAATAGGCGAGAGCATCAATTAAACCGACTAAAAGACCACAGTGTACACCACCAAAGCGGATTGCAAATACACTCATTGGAATATAATACGCAGGAGAAATTGCAAAACCAAATACGAAAATTAGTACCATTGTTAATATAAATTCAAACTGATGACCTAAATCAACGGTTCCAAGAAACCTTAAACTTAATAAACAACAAATAGCGACAACGAGTGTTAAGCCCATTACTGAAATAATTGATTTTTTTGAGAGCTTGTCAAAAACAAAGCCGCCGGTAAATACAGCTATAAGACAACCAATTGGAAATACTGCCGATGCCATACCCGCTTCCGAAGGCTGTAAATCAAAGGTTTCACTTAAATAAATAGGTATAAAAACTTGGAATTCAAACAACACGGCAAGTGCAGACACCCCAAAACTAATCAACCAAAAGCTTGGACTCTTTATAAAATGAAGAAGGGCTGTAAAAGTATCTTTATCTGTCAAAGGATGATCGCTATACGAATCGCTTTGTTGAGGATTGTCAGTTTCTGAGTTTGGGTTTGAGTCTGACTCTGAAGCTAAGTCTGAGGTTGAGGCTGAATTTCTGGATAAATTTTTGGCGCTAGTATTTTCCCGATTAAGAAACTTAGGTAAAATGATTGCAACTAATAAAGCGATGCCGGCGGCAACATAAAATAATCCGCGCCAAGATAACACTAATAACAAAGCACTTAAAAGTAATGTTGTAGCGACTGAGCTGATGCGTGAACTGGTGGCTATAAAACCCCAAATTCTTCCATGGCGATCCTTTGTAAAAGCGACACGAATAATGTTTGCCATTGATGGCCAACCAGCGGACTTTGAGAATATTGTCAAAAAATAGAGCGCAAAGAAAGCGGTGTTACTTGATAAGGTGCCAAATATAAACGTTGCTATAGCGGCTAAGCCAATCGAGAATATGAAAACTCGGCTACCGCCTAATTTATCCGCCAAAACACCATTGGTTAATTTTCCAACCAAATTTCCGGCTGTCCCCCATCCTGCAATAGCGCCAAAACTAGCAACATCCAAATTCAAAGAAGGATCCGCTATCATGGCGGGGCCAGCAACGCTAACAACCGTACGGCATAGCATTAACATTGCGTAACCAATGCACATACTAATAATAACTTCTACACCCCAGGGAGCGTTCGAGTTTGTAATTTGTGTATTATTCAGAATTTTATGCCTCAGGTTATATTTATTATACTCTCTTCGAATTCTAACTTGTCACCATCAATGTGTATTCTTACAACGTGTGTTTTCATGTTTTCTTCCGCAAAGTTTTCATGATATAAAAACATGTTTGAATCTTTATGCGAATTATGAGAAGCCAAGGTACCATTTTTATATTGATTAAAAGAATAATTTCGCATTAAATCGGTTGTTTTGGTCAAAGTCAAATTATGCCCATGGCCACAAAAGACGTGTTCAATTTTGTTGCGTTTTACAAAGTCGATAATACGATCCGAATGAAACATAGGATCGCCGTCAGAATCAATAATTGAATAATGATTTAACAACATTATATTATCATACTCTAGTTCAGCAATTTTTTGGGACACCGTATGAAGCATTTCGCGGTCTATAATTCCTATATCTTGATAAGTTTCGTTAGAATCAATACAGACAACTAACAAAACCTTTCCATCAAAAGTAATTTTTTTAATAAAATTAATGTCGGTGAAATGCTCTTCTATACCGGTAGTATATTGATCAATTTGGATTTTAGTTTTGGTACATCTAGCGGGATCAATAGGTCGAATAACTTCAACATTATCAATATATTTACGGAAAAAATCCTGAGCTCGCATATTTCGCTTATCATGATTACCAGGAATTGAAATGACATGTTCACAATTGAGAGAATTTAAGAATTCTCCCACCGCTTTAAACTCGCTCTCGAGAGAGTCAGTTGTATTATCACCGGTGTTAATGACCAAGTCCGTGGCATAACTGTTCAGTTTGTCCAATAATAGCGCATCATTACCTTTCCAATGACGCGGACCAAAATGTAAGTCGGATATGTGTAAAATATTCATTGTGTATTCTCTAATACGTTTATATAAATTATAATTTAATTACTTTCAAAACTTAATCTGAGTTAAGTACTAGACTAATCTTAGTAGCTTAGCAAAATTAAATTCAACTATTTTATTCTCACTACCAGCAACTTTACAGCTAACTATCAGCCTAGTAAACCCTAAGCTTAGATTAAACAACCTGCTGTTGAAACAAGTTTTTAACAACAAACAGTACTAGAACGCAAAGCACTGTCGAAATAATAGGCGTTGCAACCCATCCAGAAACAATTCTAGCCACTATTCTCCACTGAATTCGCTGTCTGCGATATAGCCCGATACCAATAACAGCGCCAATTACCGCTTGAGAAGAAGAAACCGGTACCAATGGAAAAGACCATAATCCGTTAGATTCTAGCCAAAGTTTAATGGTGACAGAAGAGAATAAAAATAAAACAATTGAATGCGCCATTACCACAACCCAGGCTAAAACGGGTGTTAAGGTTAATAGTCCGTTACCGACAGTTAACATTACCCTTTTGGAATATGTAAAAACGCCGACTCCAATCGCAATACCACCTAACATAAACAGTTGCGCGGTACTGCTGAAGGTATGGTCAAAAACTTCAAAACTATTGAAAGGTGATTGAGGTACAAAAACCCCCATAACATTGGCAATATTATTTGCGCCCAAACTGTAGGAACCAAATGCACCTGCAAGGATTAATGCCACCCTTGTATAACTATCCAACTGAAATAAACCTAACTTTGCATGACTTAAAACAAAATTAACAAACCGATAGAGCATAACTGCCACCATGGCAGACAATAATGGACATAATATCCATGTACTGACGATTTTGGTTAAAACAGATGGATCGGTTACCGTATTTGAAAATAAGTTATAACCAATAATTGCGCCCACAATCGCTTGACTGGTAGACACTGGTATCGATGCTTTTGTCATCCAATAGACGGTTAAAGCGGCGGACAATGTGACCGCGAACGCTCCTCCAAGTGCTGTAATACTACCAAGTTTACCGAGAGTATGAGATGCCCCAGAGCCACTCACCACAGCACCAATAATGACCATAACAGTACAAATAATAGCGGCGGTTCTAAATCGAACCATTTTAGTGGCAACGGCAGTACCAAAAACATTGGCGGCATCATTGGCGCCTAATGACCAACCTAAAAACAGACCACTAGAGAGAAAAATAAGAGTAATGAGTTCCATTCGTTATTCCAACTATATAGCGCGTTTCAATGTATATATAGCAATTCGGTCAACCGTATCTTCGGCTCGGTTTGCCAACTGATCGATTTTATCAATAAAATAACGGATTTGAACCTTTTCTTCGAGCGGCATGTCGGAATCAAAAATTTGCATTTTTAGATTGGTACAGGCTTCATCGGCTTCGGATTCATAAAATATGGTTTTCTGATTGTATTCATGGACACGTTCTAAATCATTGAAAAAACTACGTACGCACAAGATCATGTGGTCAATCGACAAGGTAACTTTTTCTAGCAGTATATTTAGTAGAGGTCTGTATTCTTTGGTCAGTTTGGGTTGTTCTATTTTAATGTGAAAACCAATCGCTTCGTGTAAATCAAGAATGTCTTCAAGGTACTCCAACAAGGTCATTACGTCGGCTCTTAAATCGGGGATCAATGTTTTTTCAAAAAGCAACGCTTCAATGGTTCTTCGTAAACCATCGGCTYCACTTTCATTATTATTTAATTTTTCAAGTGTTCTTAAAGTCAGCTCATTTCTTGGGCCGTGCTCAAAGAAGTCATCCCATAGTTTATTAAAAAGTAATTGGCTAATGGTCACTTTATCCAAATATTGTTCTATTTTGGCTTCAGTTCGTCGACTTCGTCGTAAAAGAGACAGTGTCTTTTTAAAATTTATCATAATAAAAATTCCTCAGAAAAATGTCTAAACGTAAAGTTACAACGACGAGTAAAGAGTTAGTATAGTTAATCCGGCTTAAGAACCTTGCCGTAGTTAAGGTAAGCCATTTCTTTCTCGTTTCGCGCAACTTTTCCGTTAACGATCACGGTAGTAAATCCTTCTGCCAATAGATGAGGCTTTGAATAGCTTGCCGTTGCCGTTACCTTGTCTAAGTCAAAAATAATGATATCTGCTTTTTTACCAACTTTCAGAACGCCTCTATTTGTGATGCCTAGAATATTAGCAGATTGCGAGGTCATTTTTTTAATCGCTTCAGGAAGCCGTAATAATTTTTTACCTTTAACATATTTGCCAATAATTTTAGCGAAAGTACCGTGCCCTCGTGGATGAAACCCTGTCGGACTACCGTCCGAAGATATCGCAATGCCTTCGGCAACTAATAACCTACTTTGTAATTCATCATCCATTATAAAATAAGCGGCTGAAGCTCCTTTTGGTCCGAGTTTTATTAAAACGTCCTCAAATGGCAGTTTAAATTCATCCATCAAATCTTCCAAGGTTTTTCCAGTGTATGGAGGCGTGCCAAACAAAGTCGCGCTAGGTCCATTTCGTTTAATAATTTTGTTTCTTAAAAAAGTTTTAAGCTCTTCTTTCCTAGTTATTAGTGCTAACTCAAACTGCTGGGTTGTTTTGGCCCACACCGGAAAAAGTAAACTGATCCCTGCATAACTTGCATTATAAGGATAAATATCTGCGGTAATATTCATTCCACTATTTCGCGCATCCTGTAGTATTCGTAAAATATCTTCAGCCTCTTTCGTCCCTTTTCCATAAACAGATTTAATGTGCGAAATATGGATTTTACTAAACTGTCCTTGGATCATTAATTCTTGTATCGATTTCTCTAACTGATCATTATCTTCATTTCGCATATGGCTCATAATCATTCGGTTATTTTTTCCAACTATTTTCGCAATCGCAATAAGCTCCTCTTTCTCAGCATACAACCCCGGATTATATTCAAGACCCATACTAAGACCGAATGTATATTTTAGGGTTTCGTCTAGCCGTTGTAGCATATTGTTTAAAGCCTTTTCTGTCGGTACAACGATTTGGTTAATTTCGGAAAGCTCTCTTAATGTCCCATGTCCAACAAACATTGCTAAGTTAACACCTAGGCCTTTTTCTTCGACTGTTTCTAACCACCTACTTAAATCGTCAACTTTAGGGCTATCTCCATCCTGACCTAAAGTTATTGTGGTAACGCCCATTGCTAAGAAATTTTCAAATCGGGGCGTTGTTAATGGATCACCATGAGAATGTAAATCGATAAACCCTGGAGAGATATATTGTTTTTTTGCATCGATATGTTGTTTCACTCTATTAACCAAATCTTCTTTGGTAAATTGTGATTCACCAATAAATACGATTTCATCCCCAACAATCACCAGATCAGCCAAAATGGCGGGATTACCTAATCCGTCTAAAAGTTTTCCGTTGGTGATTAATAAATCAATTTTTTTATAATTTTCTAGAAATATTTTGGGTGGTTGCTGACACGAAACACTTGATGACAAAAAAATAGCCATTAACGCCAATTTCATAGTTCTATTGATTAAAGTTGTTATAAATTTCATTATAAAAATTACCATTTATTAAATCTCGTTGCTCGATATGGATAAACATCAATTTCGGAAGAGTTATTACCGAGCATATCACTAACCAAATAACCCGTCACCGCGCCAAGAGTCATACCAAGATGCTGATGGCCAAAGGCATATAATACATCCTTCGATCGATTAGAAAAGTCAATTACGGGTAGTGAGTCTGGAAGCGACGGTCGAAAGCCCATCCAAACAGACTCCTCCTTTGATTCTAGTTTTGGTAACATTTGTTTGGCTAACGGTAATAACTTTCTAATCCGATTATAGTTTGGTTTCAACTTTAAACCTGCAAACTCAACCTGAGCGGTCATGCGTAGACCCATTTCCATAGGCGACAAAACAAATGAATGCTCTCCATTCATAACAGGTCTATTTAATAAACCAATACTCGATTCAGGTAACATAAGATGGTAGCCACGTTCTGTATCTAAAGGAATATCGTCACCTAATTGTTTTGAAAGATGTCGCGACCAAGCGCCCGCAGCTATGACAACCTTATCAGCGTTAATACAACCGTCAAAACCTCTAAGACTTATTTTGTTGTTATCTAACTGAATTTCATTTACTTCAAAGCGCCGATACTGACCACCCCGCTGAATTAGCAAGTTAACCATAGCCTCTATTAATTTTTTAGGATTTGTAATGTTTAAACCATTCTTTTGATAAAAACCATATCTGTAAGAATGTGCTAGATTTGGCTCTAAATCTCTAATACCGTCGCTATCTAATATTTCATATTCTGTACCCATTTTATCCAATAAAGTACTTAGCATGGCGGTTGTAGAAAATGTCTTTTCTGATTCATATACCCTAAGCCAACCAGCTTCATTGAACAGATACGAAAGCGGTGTTTTATCCGTTAATAATTTCCAGCTCGCAACAGCATTTTTTGACAATGCATTTAAATGCACTGCATTTTGATTAAAAGATGATGAGCGACTTTGCAATGCAAAACGTAATAGCCACGGAAAAATTTTATGGAAATATGAAAGTCTAATAGATAAGGGAGAATGCTTCTGTCCAATCATGTTGATCACGTCGAAGATAATACCTGGTGCCGATGTGGGCAAACAGGAGCCGTTTATCACTGCACCGGCATTTCCGAACGAAGCGCCATTACATGGCTCTACTTTGTCCACTAAAGTTACTTGGTGACCACTTTCTTGTAACGCAAGTGCAGAGCAAACTCCAACCACTCCAGCGCCAATTACGATAATATTAGTACTCATATAAAAATTTCATTACGGTATTTTTAAAATGATTTAATTCAATCCATTAATAAACAGGAACACTTTATCAACAATATGCTAGAGATATTGCTCGTTTTGTCTAAATTAATGATTGATAATTATCGAATATCTTATCATTTGTGCAATTCTTTATTATTCAGTGATAATATATTTCACTATTTCGACTTAGTCGGTAACTTCAGGGTTAAATAAGGCTAAAAAAAAACCAACATCGAAATGTTGGTTTTTTAATCGCTATATGACTAACTAGTATTAATAAGTATAAGTCAAGCTAGCGTAGTAAAAACGACCATTAGAACCATAAGGTGTAGTAGTCGAATAAGAACGACCGGACGAAGTACTTAAGCCATCCGCGTTAATTGGAGCTACTGGACCATTTTCATCCGTTAGATTATTAATACCAAAAGCAAAAGCTGTAGATTCATTAACATCATAGCTAAACTCAGTATCTAATAACCATGCAACAGGTCCATCGATGTTTGGACTAAACTGCTTCCATTCACCATAATAGTTAATACGACCCATTAATCTCCAATTATCTGCAGAATAATTAGTTGTGAAAGAACCTTTTGTTTTCGGTAGTCCATCTTCTAAACGACCTATCTTTCTTGCATCAACATTATCACCAGCAGAATCAACTGTAGTTTCTGTCCAAGCAAAAGCTAATGAGTAACTCATATCACCACCAAACGCTTCACTCGAATAGTTCGCAACCAAATCAACTCCTTGAGTTGTAGTGTCGAAATCATTAGTAAAGAATTTAACTGAAGTTAAACCAATCGCATCGGTAATACCTAAATCAATTAAAGCTTGTCGAGCAGTATCATCTATTTCAATACCAGAAGTTTGACTAATTCTATCAGTCACTTCAACATTAAAATAATCAGCTGTTAAAAAGAAATCACCTGATTCGTAAACAAAACCAACCGCAATACTTTCTGATTCTTCAGGCGTTAACGCTTTGCCGCCAAAACTTACAGAAACTGGATTAGTCGGTGGTAGTGTCGCAATGTCTTGTAAAAAACCATTCGCATCAGCTTGAGTTTGAACATTACGAACATTAGCTTGCCCAATCGTTGGTGCTCTAAAGCCTGTTGAAGCAGAAGCACGTACCTTAAAGCTATCACTTATTGTATACAAACCTGCTAACTTCCAGTTGAAAGTAGAGCCAAAATCACTAAAGTCTTCAAATCTAAACGCTGCTTGACCTAAGAAATCCTCTGTAATGTCGTATTCAGCATCAAAATAAACCGCTTTACTATTTCGACTTGAAGCACCCGCATCTTCCGGTTTAAATCCTGGAAAGCCATTTGATGCCGGACCAAAACCTTGAACCGCTAAAGCACCAACAGTGTAAGACGCGGGATCACCTGCAGTAATGGTGAATTGTGTTCGGCGAAATTCTGCACCATAAGACATTACCCAATTATCAAAATCTTTAGAAAAGTCAGCGTTAAGCGCTTGTTCTAGTTGAGCGTAAGCTCCCGGTGTAAAATCTCTAGGTGAAACAGGACCTAATGATGAGTTAAGGGTGTTGTTAATAAAAAATTCCGTTGAGTGCTCACCAACCGATGCACTAAAGTCATAAGTAGTGCCACCATCAAATTCACCACGAACACCTGCAGCAAGAGCCAAATCAACAACGTTACCACCAAAAGAAGGCGTAAATCCGCCTGGTATATTTTGGTAATGAGAAAAACAACCAGCGGCAGCTAAAGAATCCAAAGCAGCCTGATCAGGAACATTATTATTGATTCGTACAATTGGACATGCAGAGTTATCTGTTGCGCCAGGTGTTAAATCACCCGTTAAGAGTGTAGGTGTAGTTGATCCGTCGTCTTCTAATACACCAGGTCCTCCAAAAACACCGCTACGTGTATGTGGGTTACGGAAAAAGAAACCACCTTCAACGGTTTTTTCTGACCAGTTACCAAACATGTAAGCTTCACTAGTATTACTTAACTCAATTCCAGTATTTAAAAACAGTTTAAAATCATCCGAAACGTCAGGCGTTCCCCATACTTGTGCCGCTGGTGTTCTAACATTTGTATTACCAGCATCAATAAGTCCTTGTGCATCTGCTCTTTGAGTACTTCGACTCGTTGGATCTTGTTGATTAAATTCAAATGTAAAACTCGCAAAACCTCGCTCCGATAATTCCATACCGACGTTACCAGAAACCGTTAATAAATCGCCGTCACCTTCTGAAAATTGACCGGCTTTCACTGCAAATGTACCGCCAGAATTATTATCTTTTAGTACAAAGTTGATTACTCCAGCAATTGCATCTGAACCATATTGAGCTGATGCTCCATCACGAAGCACTTCTACTTGCTTTAATGCCATACCTGGAATCACTGAAACATCTGGGCTTTGTGCCCCATCAGCAATACCACCACCAGAAAATGCAATAACAGACCCTTTATGACGACGTTTGCCATTCACTAGGATTAAGGTTGAATCAGGAGATAAGCCTCGTAAGTTAGCAGGTCTTACAATTGTTGCACCATCAGAGATACCCTGATCATTTACGTTATAAGACGGCGTCATCGTTCTTAATAGTGTAGACATATCTGTTGCGCCATTAGCCATAAGATCGGCAGCGCTGATTACATCGATTGGTACCGGAGAATCGCCAACTGAACGAGGTGCAGCACGAGAGCCTACAACTACCATTATTTGACCATCATCATCCGCACCGTCTTCGTCTGCAGCAAATACAGGCGTTGACGCAAACGTCATTCCCATTGCTAAGACTAGGCCTTTTACTTTAAAGTTGTTTGTCATGTTTAATTTCCTATTTCGTGAGTTAGTTTGTTTAAATCTAAGTAGCGTAATTTTTTAAAACCAGAAAAATTACGCTACGTTAGCAATGCCTTGAGCCTTCCAAGCTTCTTTTACTAGTTCTACGGGCATTAACTCGCACCGTTATATGATATTAGGTATTTAATTGCAAGCTTATATTAAGTTTTACTTATGAATAAATGTTATAAGATGAAAAAAACAGACGTAGAGCATTGAATTATAAGAAATTGTTTTTATATTTAGCTATTCTAGTTAAAGTGTAACGGGTCTTATAAATTTTATTCTTAAATGAAAAAGGGCTTACATTTAATTGTAAGCCCTTTATTATGTTGGTTAAAATAATTGAGCATTCTTAAGGGGGGCTTTGCGTAAGTTTTTCTAAAGCATGTTCAATCATTTCTGTGGTACGCAATGATTGATTGTTTAACTTGTATTTTTGATTTGCTACAAACGTAGGAATACCAGAAATTCCATATCTTTTAGCAAGTTGTTTAGACTTTCTAATTTGAGAGTTTAGTGCAAACGACTTATTTGCTTTATCATATGTATTACTTTCAATGCCAAGAGACATAAAAAAAGCTTTTAATGCTTTATCATTTTTTATAATCTTCTTTTCAACGTGTAACAAATGAAATAGTGCTGTGTGGCTTTTATCTAACACTTTTAGCAGAGAACCTAAATAATAGGCTTTCACATAAATTTCCCAGGATGGATTAAAACCAACGGGAACCATTGTAAACTTTGTGTTTTTATGGCTACCTTTATACCCATTGGCGAAGGTTTCCATTTGATAACACGCAGGACAACCATAATTAAAGAACTCTAGTATTTCTGGCTTAACCGTTCCTTTGGGTCCCATTTGCTCATAGTCTTTCCCCTTAACTAAATCTCTTGTTGCTGAAGATACATTAGTCATTAGAACCGTTAATACTGCAAATAAAGCTAATATTGAATTTTTATGTTTGAAATAATTCATTAATTCCTCTTAGTTTGAAAGTTAAGACAGAGCTTTAAAGCTAAATCTAATAAATCTTGTAATTAAAACCTATTCTACCGTCACCGATTTTGCTAAGTTTCTAGGCTGATCAACGTCCGTCCCTTTGATAACCGCAACATGATACGATAATAACTGCAAAGGTACTGTAAAAATAATGGGCGTTATGTATTTACCCTTTGCAGAACAATGAATAATACGTAGACCTGTATTTTCGTTAATTTCAGAAGCGTGGTCAGCAAAAACATATAGTTGACCCCCTCTTGCTCGGACTTCTTCCATATTAGATTTCAATTTTTCAATTAGGTCATTATTAGGTGCGACTACAACCACAGGCATATCTTGGTCAATTAGAGCTAGCGGACCGTGTTTTAGTTCCCCAGCGGCGTAAGCTTCTGCATGAATATAGGATATTTCTTTTAATTTAAGAGCGCCTTCCATTGCAATTGGGTACTGCTCGCCTCGACCTAAAAACAAGCAATGTTCTTTTTCGCTAAAATCTTCAGCTATTTGCTGTATTAAACTGTCCATAGATAAACATTCATTGATGTCTACTGGCAACTGCCTTAATTCAGCAATAACTTCTGCAATCTCGGCTTTGCTCATACTTTCTTTGGATTGCGCCATTGCAGTAGAAAGCATTAGTAATCCTGTTAATTGAGTAGTAAATGCTTTAGTAGAGGCCACTCCAATTTCTGCGCCGGCTCTTGTCATAAACGCCATATCGGACTCTCTTACTAACGAAGAACCGGGTACATTACAAATTGTTAAGCTGGTCAGAAAACCTTTTTCTTTACCTATTCTTAACGCCGCTAAGGTGTCGGCGGTTTCTCCTGATTGTGAAATACTAATAAATAATGAATTAGGTAATACAACGGTGTCTCTATAGCGATATTCACTGGCAATTTCTACCTGGCAAGGTATCTTAACCATCGATTCAATCCAATATTTAGCAACCATGGCTGAATGATAACTGGTACCACAGGCGATAATTAACACATGTTCTACTTTTTTGAGTAGCTCTGGAGCCTTGTTACCAAAAGATTCGATGATGACAGAGTCATTATTCAATCGACCTTCTAATGTGCTAGTAATTGAATCTGGTTGCTCGTAAATCTCTTTCATCATAAAGTGGCGGAATTTGCCTTTATCACCGGCATCATGTTGAACAGTGGTTTCTTCGAATTCTCTACTAACTTTTTCTCCGTTAGGCGCTAATATTTGTACGCCTCGTCTAGTTACTTCGGCTACCTCGCCCTCTTCTAAAAACATAAATTGACGAGTAACGGGCAGTAGAGCCAATTGATCAGATGCAATAAACATCTCACCAATCCCTTTACCTATAACTAACGGGCTTCCTGATCTTGCAACAATTAAACTATCTGGATTAGAAACTTCCATAACAACGGTCCCATAGGCTCCGTGCAATTTTTTAGTCGCTTTAAGAACTGCCTCTAACAATGAATCGGTAGATTTTCTTTCTAATTCAATTAAGTGAGCCATCACTTCAGTATCAGTTTCGGATTCAAACACGTACCCTTGGCTTTTTAACTCGTTTCTTAACTCTTCGTAGTTTTCAATGATGCCATTATGTACAACAGCGATAGAGTCGTTTGAAAAGTGGGGGTGAGCATTCGCTTCATTTGGTTCACCATGGGTGGCCCAGCGGGTATGAGCAATACCAATATTTCCATCGGTTGGATGCTCAATCATTGCTGACTCTAATTCTGAGACTTTTCCAACTCTTCTTAATCTAGAAATTTCGCCATCATTTATAACAGCCAAACCCGCAGAGTCGTWGCCTCTATACTCTAACCGCTTAAGGCCTTCGATTAATATTTCTGCAATATTTCTTTGTGCTACCGCACCAACAATTCCACACATAATTTACTTTCCTAACTGTTTAATTTGTTTCTATTCTGATAATTCGATTTGCTATTAATTCACAGATAAAATCTGTTGGGTTTCCTTCGTCTACCCAACCTACAAATTTAACTTAAAATTTASRRYSMYTYTWTYMYYAWGWYTATTTTTTTACTGGYCGATTCCARCCATCWATMTGTTTTTGCTTTACTCGGCTAATRCATARMGCATTATCATTYACATCRYTTGYKACRGTRGTTCCYGCACCAATSGTRACRTTTRSRCCRATAGTAAYKGGYGCRACTAAYTGWGARTCAGAGCCAAYAAAWRCGCCATCTTTTATRATRGTTTTATGCTTRTTAGCGCCATCRTAATTACARGTAATGGTTCCWGCTCCAATGTTGACGTTTTTRCCTATTTCAGCATCACCTAAATAACTTAAATGTCCSGCCTTRGATCCTTCRCCTAGTRTYACTTTTTTGATTTCTACAAAGTTGCCAACATGAGCCTTGTYRTGCAAATGAGTACCWGGCCKAATYCTMGCAAAAGGACCAACACCRCARTTWGACTCRATCACAGAATCCTCAATAATWGTRTTTGCYTTAATRTGACTATTTTCACCGATWGAYGAATTAATCAATGTGACATTGCTATCAATYTTGGCATTTYTTTTCAGAAMAACATCRCCTTCAATAATACAATTTACGTCAATAATCACACCAGCTTCACAAGTAAGCTTTCCACGCAAATCGAACCGGTTTGGATCTCTTAGTGTGACCCCTTGCTCCATCAATTGGTTCGCTAAAGTTCTTTGCCAAACTCTTTCTAAGTCCGCCAATTGTTTTAACGTGTTAATTCCTTCTATTTCATATAAATTAACCGGTTGAGCAGTTTCAACTTTATTGCCATCGTCAACTGCCATAGCGATAATATCAGTCAGATAAAATTCGCCTTGTGCATTGTCATTCTTAAGTCCTCCGATCCACTTTTTTAAACTAGTCGAATTACAGCACAAAATACCCGTATTGATTTCTTTAATAGATTTTTGCTCTTCTGTTGAATCTTTGTGCTCAACAATACCTGTCACATCACCATTGCTGTCTCTAACTATTCGACCATAACCAGTTGGATCATCAAGATCACAAGTCATTAATGCGATACCCGTTTGGTTTCTATTATAAACGTCTACTAACTCAGCTAATGTCTCATGATGAATTAATGGTACGTCACCATATAAAATTAATGTGGGCGAATCATCTTTAAGATTATCAAAAGCCATTTTTACCGCATGACCCGTTCCTAACTGTTCTTTCTGTAAAGAAAAGGAAAGTTCAATATTGTCTCCTGTTACGCTATCTTTAACAATGTTTGCGCCATGACCAACAACAAGATGAGCATGAGTAGCCCCCATTAACTGGCATGAATCTATTACATGTTGAACAAGTGGTTTGCCTGCCAGTTGATGTACCACTTTAGGCAGTTCTGATTTCATTCGGCTACCTTTACCAGCAGCTAGAATGATCGTTTGGATTTCCATTTTAAACTTAGTCCTTCATTTTTGTTGTTTGCTATTCTACTTATAAACCATTGATGATCATAGAAAAAACCCTAAAAGCGGACTTTTTTACATTTTTTAGTTATAAGCAAAGATAGAAGCCAAATTTGTCTATAAAATATAGTAGAAATTCTTATAAAAAGCGTTTTTTTATTGMMTTSGTTTTAYRRWTTTTGAAGTGAAACGATAGGCACACCTAACCGCCATCCTTGGCTCTTTGAGGAATACGACCTACACGGACGTAGGAAGTGCAGTTTTAGTTGGAACAATAAACTGCCCGTCCATCCCTGGACATAAAAAAAGCGCCTTTTTAGGCGCTTTTTTACTAGCTTTCAGGTTATTTAACCACCTGTTTGTTTACGAATAGCTTGAAGCGTCCTTAATTGTGCAACCGCTTCGGCTAATTCAACGGCCGCTTGCGCATATTCAATTTCAGAATTTTGGTCTGCCATCGCCGCTTCAGCCGCTTCTTTAGATGCTATCGCAGCAGCCTCATCAACATCATTAGCTCTAACCGCGGTATCTGCAAGTATTGTCGTCACATGAGGTTGAACTTCTAACATACCACCAGAAACGTAAAAATGATCATCTTTACCTTCTGTATCAGTTACTTTAATAGTGCCTGGCTTTAACGAGGTTAACAATGGGGCATGTCCAGCGTTAATACCTAATTCGCCTAGTTCACCCGAAGCAACTAAAGCGCTAACACGGCCGGAAAAAATAGATTTTTCCGCGCTCACGATATCAAGTTGAAATGTAATAGGCATTATTAACTTCCTTTAAATATCATAATTGCTCAGCTTATCTCTAAAATAGCTCATTTTTTCGTTCGAAAATGGTCACATACACTTGTATGCTCACATTTTCTGCCTAAAACTGAACTATTTTAGAGGCGACCTGAACAATTGCTAAACAAAATAATTACTCCCTGAGCAATTACTAAATATCCAAGTTAAAAACTAGATAGTTTTTGCTTTTTCAACAGCTTCTTCAATTGTTCCAACCATGTAGAACGCTTGCTCTGGCATGTGATCGTATTCACCATTAAGAATTCCTTGGAATCCAGCAATAGTATCTTTAAGTGATACATATTTACCTGGAGAACCAGTAAACACTTCAGCAACAAAGAAAGGCTGAGATAAGAAACGTTGGATTTTACGAGCACGTGTTACAGATTGCTTATCTTCTTCAGATAATTCGTCCATACCCAAAATAGCAATAATATCTTTCAGTTCTTTATAACGCTGTAGTACTGACTGAACGCCACGAGCAACATCATAGTGCTCTTGACCAATGACTAATGGATCGAGCTGACGTGAAGTTGAATCTAATGGATCAACCGCTGGATAAATTCCTAATTCAGCGATTTGACGAGAAAGTACAACCGTTGCATCCAAATGAGCGAAGGTAGTAGCAGGCGACGGATCGGTTAAATCATCCGCTGGTACATAAACCGCTTGTACCGAAGTGATAGATCCCGTTTTAGTTGAGGTAATACGTTCTTGTAACTTACCCATTTCTTCCGCAAGTGTTGGCTGATAACCAACCGCAGAAGGCATACGACCTAGAAGTGCTGATACTTCAGTTCCAGCTAAAGTATAACGATAAATATTATCGATAAATAATAATACATCACGACCTTCATCACGGAATTTTTCCGCCATAGTCAAACCAGTTAAAGCAACTCGTAGTCTGTTTCCTGGAGGCTCATTCATTTGACCATAAACAAGCGATACTTTGTCAATGACGTTTGAGTCGGTCATTTCGTGGTAAAAATCGTTTCCTTCACGAGTACGCTCGCCTACCCCTGCAAAAACCGAAAAGCCTTTATGCTCTGTTGCAATGTTTCGGATAAGTTCCATCATGTTCACGGTTTTACCAACACCCGCTCCACCAAACAAACCAACTTTACCACCCTTTGCAAATGGGCAAACCAAGTCGATTACTTTGATGCCTGTTTCTAGTAGCTCATTAGTCGCCGCTTGCTCTTCATAGGAAGGTGCTGCGCGATGGATAGACATACGCTCTTTTTCACCAATAGGRCCYKYTTCATCAATSGGSTYACCYAAWACRTCCATGATSCGGCCCAAAGTTTCCTGACCTACAGGTACTTGAATCGCATCACCGGTATTAGTCACTTTCATGCCACGCTTCATTCCTTCCGAAGAACCCATAGCAATACAACGAACAATACCGTCGCCCAATTGCTGTTGAACTTCTAAAACGATGATGCTGTCTTCAATATTTAAAGCGTCATAAATTTTGGGTACATCGGTTCGTGGAAATTCCACATCTACAACCGCGCCTATGATCTCAACAATGCTACCGTTACTCATTGTTTATTCCTCTGTTTTATATTTAAATTAATATTAATAAAATTTTGTTTAAATTCTAATCATGTTTTTACAAATCAATTCACCCTAATTTAATCCCCTCTCTTGGCGGGGAAGGATTAGGGAGAAGGTGTTAACAACTAAACAGCTGACGCACCACTTATAATYTCTGAAATYTCTTGTGTAATCGCGGCTTGACGTGCCTTATTGAATATCAATTGAAGCTCATCAATAATATCGCCCGCATTATCCGTTGCCGATTTCATTGCCACCATTCTAGACGCTTGCTCACATGCAATAT
The DNA here is from genome assembly GCA_002401655.1 of Gammaproteobacteria bacterium. GTDB lineage: Bacteria > Pseudomonadota > Gammaproteobacteria > Enterobacterales > Kangiellaceae. The sequence continues at coordinate 17,391 of NVTT01000061.1, forward strand.
TATCAACAACACCTTGATAAACTTGTGATTCGATATAACGTACCAATAAAACATCTAGTATTTCTTTAGCATCAGGCTCATAAATATAATCCCAATGATGTTTAAGTTCATCTTCTTCTTGTTTTTCAACCGGCAATAACTGAGCAACACTCGGCTCTTGAATCATGGTATTAACAAATTCATTGTTCACTAAATACAAACGGTCAATTCGACCTTCATCAAAAGCGTCTAACATGACTTTTACTGTACCGATTAAATCCGTTACTGATGGCTTATCTCCAAGACCTGAAGTTTTAGCCACTACATTACCACCAAATCGATTAAAAAACGCGCCAGCTTTAGAACCCACTAAACAAAGATCAATTTCAACTTCACGTTCTTGATATGACTTCATGGTTTTTAACGCATGCTTAAATAAGTTGGTGTTTAAACCACCACATAATCCTCTATCACTCGATATAACGATAAAACCAACACGTTTTACCTCGCGCTCAAGAATATAAGGATGTTTATACTCAGTATGGCCCATTGCTAAATGACCAATAACACCACGTATCTTTTCTGCATAAGGTTTAGTTGCTTCCATACGATCTTGTGCTTTACGCATTTTGCTCGCAGCAACCATTTCCATAGCACTGGTGATTTTCTGAGTATTTTTAATACTACCAATCTTGGTACGAATTTCTTTTCCGACCGCCATAGACTGTCCCAGTTATTCAGTTATTAATTAAKWTTRATCCCYTWTCMYWTTRSRWARGGGAMYKTYMWWYKNATAAGAAACTWMYGACTACCAAGTAGCTGTTTCTTTRAAYTTCTTAATTGCAGCRTCTAATTCAGCTTCAATMTCTTTGTTGTAATCRCCTTTYTCATTGATTTTATCCATCAACGAYTTTTCATTACYMGACATRTGATCYAACAAYGCWGCTTCAAAATCTTCGAYTTTGTTAAGCTCTACATCTTKYARRTGACCTTTTTCAGCWGMAAAYAATGAAACMGCCATAACCGCAACCGACATYGGTGCGTATTGCTTTTGCTTCATTAATTCWGTTACWCGTTGACCATGCTCTAAYTGYGCWCGMGTTGCATCATCYAAGTCCGATGCAAACTGYGCGAAAGCCGCTAATTCACGATACTGWGCYAATGCCAAACGAATACCACCACCTARTTTTTTGATRATTTTAGTTTGTGCWGCRCCACCMACWCGRGATACYGAWARWCCRGCATTWACWGCWGGACGRATACCMGCRTTRAATAAATCAGTTTCTAAGAAAATYTGACCATCTGTAATTGAGATTACATTGGTTGGTACGAAAGCCGATACATCACCCGCTTGCGTTTCRATGATTGGYAACGCCGTTAAWGAWCCGGTTTTACCTTTCACTTTTCCATTRGTTATYTTTTCAACATGYTCGRCATTGATTCTCGCAGCACGTTCTAATAAACGTGAATGCAAATAGAATACATCACCAGGATAAGCTTCACGACCCGGAGGACGACGAAGTAATAATGAAATTTGACGATATGCCCAAGCTTGCTTAGTTAAATCATCATATACAATTAATGCATCTTCACCTTTATCACGGAAGTATTCGCCCATTGTACAACCAGCAAATGGTGCGATAAATTGAAGGGCTGCCGTATCAGAAGCAGTTGCCGCAACAACAATAGTGTTCGACATTGCGCCATGTTCTTCTAATTTTTTTACGATATTAGCAATGGTTGATGCTTTTTGACCAATCGCCACATACACACAACGAATGCCTGTGTCTTTTTGATTGATGATGGCATCAATTGCTAGAGCGGTTTTACCCGTTTGTCTATCACCGATAATCAATTCGCGTTGACCACGCCCGACTGGAATCATCGCATCAACTGCTTTATAGCCGGTCTGTACTGGCTGGTCTACAGATTTTCGTGAAATTACACCCGGAGCAACCTTTTCTACTGGCGCATTAATCGCACCTTCAATCGGTCCTTTTCCATCAATTGGATTACCTAGCGCATCAACTACGCGACCAAGCATCATTTCACCGGTTGGTACTTCTAGGATTCGACCGGTACAACGAGCCGTTTGCCCTTCGATGATTTCTGAGTAGTCACCCAATACAACTGCACCCACTGAGTCACGCTCAAGGTTAAGTGCTAAACCGTATTTACCGCCGGGCAATTCAATCATCTCGCCTTGCATTACATCGGCAAGACCGTGAATTTTTAATATCCCATCCGATACGCTAACAATGGTACCTTCATTTCGTGCTTCGGAAACAACTTCAAAATTGTTAATTCTTTGTCTGATTAACTCGCTGATTTCCGATGGATTCAGTTGCATGCTCATGCTCAGATTTCCTTTATTTATAGACCAATATATAGGCTAAATTTTGTGTCTGGTTTTATAACTGGTTTTAAAAGCTAGGTTTTAATCTCTAGGTTTTAATATCAGTTATACGTTTAGCGCATCAGATAGTTTGGCAAGCTGACCGCGAACCGAACCATCAATGACCAAATCTTCTGCTTTAATAATTAAACCACCCAATAAATCAGCATCAACTTCAACACTGACTTCCACTTGACGACCTAACTTAACATCAAGTTTTTCTTTTATTTGAGCAATTTGTTTTTCACTTAACACTGTCGCCGAAGTGATTTTTGCATTGACGGTTTTTTCAAACTCGCTACGCAAAAAGTTAAATAACACTTCAATTTCTGGCAGTGCAACTAATCGGCCATTTTGCGCTAATAACTTAATAAAGTTAATCGCTTGCTGATCTTGAATATCTGAACAGACTTTTAACATGGCGTCTTGTTGATCGTCCTTTGTTAAATGAGGACTTTTTAATAGCTGTTGCATCGACTCATCGCTAACCACTTGAGTAACAAAACCGAGCAATTCCGACCATTCCGCCAGTTGCTTCGCTTCTATTGCATACTCAAACGCAGCTTTTGCGTAGGGTCTTGCTAATGTGGTTAATTCAGCCATGGGCTACCTTTAATTGTCATTACAAAAACTGTCATTACAAACTTCGGGTTTGTTTTAAAAATTATAACTCTGCAACTAAACTTTCAAGTATATCTGCTTGGGCAGATGCATCGATGCTACGTTGTAGAATCTTTTCTGCACCAGCAATGGCTAATACAGATACTTGCTGACGAAGCTCTTCGCGAGCACGATGTACTTCTTGCTCAATTTCAGCTCGAGCACCCGCTTTAATTTTGTCAGCTTCAGTTATTGCATCATCTTTTGCAGAATCAACAATTTCAGAATGACGCTTTTTAGCTTGGTCTAGTAGTTCAGCCGCTTTATCTTTAGCTTCGCGCATTGTTTCCGCCGCACTTTTTTTAGCTAATTCTAAATCGTTTTGACCTCGATCAGCCGCCGCTAAACCTTCAGCAATTTTTTCCTGACGCTCTGTGATAGCACCATCAAGATGTGGCCAAACGTAGTTCATTGTAAACCAAACAAACGCAATCATTGCGACCACTTGGCCTATCAAAGTTAAATTAAAATCCACTGGAATCTCCTCTAATGTCAGATAAGTT
>NVTT01000062.1 GCA_002401655.1 Gammaproteobacteria bacterium
TTCCGCTAGTGCTAGTTATCTTGGGGTTTATGCACATTGTGGCTTTGCACGCTGTTGGGTCTAATAACCCCGGAGGCATTGAAATCAAAAAGTACAAGGACGATAAGGGTATTCCTCTAGATGGTATTCCTTTCCACCCATACTACTCAGTAAAAGACTTGGTGGGCGTGGCTGTGTTCCTATTCTTCTCTGCGCTAATTATTTTCTATATGCCAGAAATGGGTGGTTACTTTTTTGAAGCGCCAAACTTTACTCCGGCTGATCCATTAAAAACGCCTGAACATATTGCACCGGTATGGTATTTTACCCCTTATTATTCAATCTTGAAGGCTGTGCCTAATCAAGGTTTAGGTGTTATAGCAATGGCTGCTTCTTTAGTCATCTTGTTCTTCTTGCCTTGGCTAGATAGAAGCCCTGTTCTTTCCATTCGTTATAAAAGCCCAATCTTTACAGTAGCGCTTACATTGTTTGTTATCAGCTTCTTTATCCTTGGTTACTTAGGAATGAAAGCGCCAACTGAAATGAGAACCTTAGTTGCAAGAGTTTGTACRATTTATTACTTTGCATTCTTCTTGYTAATGCCTTGGTGGAGTCAATGGGGAACGACAAAACCAGTACCAGATAGGGTRACTCACTAATGAATAAGCTAATCAAAATAAAGATGATGAATACATTGTTTATAAAAWCAACAAAGATWGCGCTAGTYGYTCTTTCTGCCAGTTTGTTTGCAATCAATGTTTCTGCGAGCGGTGGCGGTTCACATATTCCAAATGATGAAATGCCTCARTATTCYAAYGACMRATTRMYTGTCTCTATGCAAAAAGGGATGCAGGTTTATATGAATAATTGTATGGGCTGTCATGCMTTGGCGTTACAACGTTATAATCGAAGTGCGAAAGATCTTCAAWTGTCTGARCAAATGGTGATTGATAACCTAATGTTTACMGCGGATAAGATCGGYGCTCCTATGGCGAATAACATGCAAGTTGCAACCGCKGAAAAGTGGTTTGGRACAGCTCCACCTGATTTGTCTCTTATCGCTCGWTCWAGAAGYACAGATTGGTTATATAATTATTTACGTGCTTTTTACCAAGATGATTCAAGACCTTACGGMGTTAACAATTCTGTTTTYGCTGATGTCGGTATGCCCCATGCTTTAGAGAATATGCAGGGTGTTCAAGACAAAACTGARGAAGTWAAAGGAATTGARAATGATATTGGYTATGCGCATGGTGAAATTGCAACAGCRAGASMMGCGTTAAAAGCAARTGAAGGTTCTGCATCKGCACATGATGACGCGATTGATAAAGCMGARCATTTAATTCATGARAAAGAATTAGAATTAATGGCRCTTTCTCAGGCAGGAAACTATTTTRTCTTGGTTAAACAAGGACGATTAACGCCAGAAGAATTTGATAGCTCAATGGCTGACCTAGTAAACTTTTTAGACTATGTTGGCGAGCCGATTAAACTGGAAAGAAAAGCGATGGGAATTTAYGTGTTAATGTTTATATTYTTCTTTACCATYGTTGCTTACTTATTGAAAAAAGAATACTGGAAAGACGTTCATTAAGAAACKCAAACCAGCAATTTGTTTAAATMWWWYKWWRKYRAYWSMATTKSMGKCKSMWTTKYMGTYKYYWWTKTCGTTTTTAATTTTAGGGAGAAGCCTATTATGGCAACTGTAGCAAAACGATCAATAATGACCCTYTATACGGGAACYGATGATGTTTATAGTCATCAAGTRCGAATTGTACTTGCGGAAAAAGGCGTTAAYTTTGAAGCAATTGAAGTGGTTGATAACCGTGAGCCACCAGAAGATCTRATCGATCTAAATCCWTACAATACAGTACCWACGTTAGTTGATAGAGAGCTTGTTTTATTTGAAGCGCCTATCATTATGGAATATCTTGATGAAAGATTTCCTCACCCACCTTTAATGCCTGTYTACCCTGTTGCACGAGCACGTTCKCGTTTAATGGTACGTCGAGTTGAAAAGGACTGGTATAGTTTGATGAATAAAATATTTGCTGGTAAAGAGCAAGAGCGTGAAAAAGCTCAGTTAGAATTAACAGAAAGTCTTTTAACTTTAGCGCCTGTTTTTTCCGAAACACCTTACTTTTTAAATGAAGATTTTTCGTTAATTGATTGTTGTCTAGCTCCACTTTTATGGAGACTTTCAGAAATGGGAATTAAATTAACAGGAAAAGGCGCAAAAGAAGTCACTCAATATATGGATTTATTGTTTGAACGTGAATCTTTTCAGGCTAGCTTAACAGACGTTGAAAGAGATATGGGTGGATATTAATTCGCCTGTTATTTAGTAAGACTCTTTTTACAAAATCTAAAAATAGCGAAATAAAATATGGAAGCGTCATTTTCTTCAAATAAACCTTATATGCTACGAGCCGTTTATGATTGGATTATAGATAATGATGCGACTCCGTATTTATTAGTCGATGCTAATCAAGCTTCTGTCTGTGTACCTACACAGCATATCCAAAATGGACAAATTGTCCTCAATGTAGAGCCTAGTGCGATTCAAAACTGGTTTTCAGATAATGACGCTATTTCATTTAGTGCAAGATTTAGTGGTAAAGCGATGAATATTTTTATACCGATGACTGCTTTGCTAGCTATCTATGCTCAAGAAAATGGTTTGGGTATGGCTTTTCCTCCTGAGGAAGCAATTGAAGGCACTATTCCAAAAGTCGAAAATAATGATTCCAAATTTCAAATTATAGAAAATAGGGATGATGTTACTTTAGATACAGCTAGTTCTGGAATAGGTTCAGATACAGATATAAATAATTCAAACTCAGATAGTCAGGAAGAACAATCAGCTGAACAAAAATTAGCTGAAGTTGTTAGCATTAAAACTAAGAAATCTTCACATCTGAAAGTAATCAAATAGCAACGAAAAGAAATAACTAAGTCGTAGATATTTCTAGGTCAATTAATTAACTCAGTAGCTTCTGCTTGAATTGTTGCGGCATCTACCATTTCAAACACTTTAATTACCTTTTTTACACCATTAATGTTCCTGGCTATTTCAACCGCTTTATCCGCTTCATTTTGCGTTACTAATCCTAATAAGAATACTTCGCTATTTTCGGTAACGACTTTAATTTTTCCCGATGGAAAATTTTCTGTAAACAGCATCGTTGATTTAACTTTAGTAGTTAAATATTCATCGTTTCTGCTAGTGAAAAAGGAAACCGGCGCGGCGATACGAATTTGGTTATAAATTTTTCTTATTTTAGGAATTTTTTTAATTGCTCGCTCAGCTCTACTTTTTAGACTTGCTGTAGGTGCCTGACCCACTAATAATACTAAAGTGTTATAGCTGACTACATCAATATTAGTGCCTTTCCAAAGGCGATTATCTTCAAATAAAGTTGCCATGCTTTTTATTTCGATACTGCTGTCTTCTAGTTGAGTGGGTAAGGTTCTTCTATCCTGTGACGAAGCAGCTCCTCCGGCAGCTCCAGCAATAAATAGGCCTGAGCAACCTGTTAACATAAAGCTTGAAAGAATAATGACTACTGCAAAGATGTTTTTCTTAGAGAGTGTTTTCTTAAAAAACATTGTCTTAGAAATTAACGTCTTAAAGACTATTCTCATTCTATTTCTCCAAATAATTGATTATCGATTACATCACATAAGCAGTGAATGATAACGAGATGGACTTCTTGAATTCGTGCGGTTGAATTGGATGGTACGCGTATTTCAACATCATCTTCACCAATTAGTCCGGCTATTTCTCCGCCATCTTTACCGGTACAAGTGATTATTAACATATCTTTTGATAAAGCCGTTTTAATTGCTTCGCTAATGCTTTTTGAGTTACCGCTAGTGGAAAACGCAAACAATATATCTCCGGCGTGCCCTAGACCTTTTATTTGCTTGGAAAATACTTGGCTATAACTATAATCGTTGGCGATGGATGTTAAAGTTGAAGTATCTGTGGTTAAACTAATGCAGGGTAAGGAGGGACGCTCTCTTTCGTAACGATTAATTAATTCTGATGCGAAGTGTTGCGCATCGGCAGCTGAGCCACCATTACCACAGGTCAAAATTTTTCCACCATTTAATAATGTGCTAACAATTATTTTTCCCGCTCGGGCAATTGTTTCTGGCAACATATCAGCGGCAGCAATCTTTGTTTGAATGCTTTCTGTAAAATTATCTCTAATTCGTTCTATCATGGGCTTGCGTTAAACGCTCCTTTAATCCAATTTAATTGGCTTGGTGCCAAAGCTTGTTCAAAAGCTATTTTACCTTCTATAGCCATTACGTCAAATCGACATGCTATTTTATTTGTTAGTCTGTGTGACTGAAGATAATGTGCGGCAGCTTTTACTACTCGTTTTTGTTTGCTTTGGTTTACACTAAACGCTGAACCACCAAAACGATCATCTTTTCTATATCTTACTTCTATAAAAACAAGCGTCTCTTTTTCACGGGCAATTATATCTATTTCGCCCATTTTACAAAGATAATTTTGTGCGACTATTTTCAAACCAARTGAACTTAGATAAGYAACKGCYTTATCYTCGATAYTATCGCCRAYKAGYYTTTTRTCMGTTCTTTTRTCKAGTAARYTCATWATTTNTARSKACTAWTAAATTANAAMWAWYWWTWTMAWTKMACGTTTMYAYTWKYYGWATCATAAGAATTAAAAGCTTGTTCGTTAATTATWRRTTTTATTCTTTCTTTAGTYACCTTANGGAAANCCTTTTTCAAATTTAGCCCAAGTCAAATATCGATGKAGTAYGCCAACATCGTCYACACYTAATTCACCTGATAAACCAAACCAATGATAGTCAGGAAAWGCTTTTAATACAGGTAACTGCKTTAAAACTTGATAAGAGTCAAAACCTAGAGCAAAAAGTCGACCATTGTTGCGTTTTAAWAGWTCTTTGTCGATAGARGAAAGTTTTTTTCTAAGTGCAACAAGATCTKWYTGCTGGCTCAAATAAAGAGGGATATCAGAAAAYTCGATACCATTGAGATCATTTTCTTTTTTCWGRTTATRMGTRCCAGAAAAWATTCTTGAAGTGGCWATAACWGGTAAGTCTAAAGCAAAGTAAAAATTAATRAAGGGCTTAATTCTTCGCGCATTTTTRGCATTAGAGAACAAGAAAACTACGTCTGCATCTTTTCTTCTTCGCATAGTATATTCAATATTTCGGCCTAGTGTTTTTTCTAGTTGAGTTTTCCGCTTAATGCTATCGCCAACTCTCAACATGTTTTGAATATCAGCATTTAAATTTTTAATATCATCATATTCTTGAGAGTCTATTAGCTCTCCGCCTAACTGTTCAAAGTAATCTTTAAATGCCGCTTTCGCACGTAATCCCAAAGGATCATTTTTAACAAATGTAAGTGCCTTGCGGTAGCCTTGTTCAAACGCTCTATGAGCTGCTTGGAGTGCTTCATCTTCAACAGGTAAACCAAATTGATAAATTTGATTATTTGAATTTTTTGTGAATTCGAAATTTGATGAAGCTCTATTTAGAAAAAGAGTGGGTACGAGCTTAGTTTTACTAGATAGTATTTCAGTGATGCTTTTTTTATCCAGTGGACCTATAATAAAATCTGCGCCATCCTTGATTGCTTGTTGATAACTGATTAAACCTGAAAGACTTTTTGCAGTGTCATAAAAATGTAAGCTTGCAATATTCTCAGACGATTCAGATTGATATTGGGCGGCAATTAAACCATTTTGAATGGTTTGACCGGATGCTACAAATCGACCGCTAAGGGGCAATAAAACAGCAATTTTTTTAGGTGCAAGAGGTTCACCAGAAGAAATTAATTGTAATGATTTTGGTTTTATAATTTGCGCAGGATGTAATGGAAATCGTTTTTTCCATTGGTCTAGTTGTTTGATCAATTTTGACGGTTGATTACCCCAGCGTTTATTTAGATAAACGACTTCAAGCCAACCATTCACCCGCTTAGAATTAAAGCCGCTACTTAACGCCTTTAAAATCGGCATTTCCATTTGAATGAGAGAGTGCCAAATTTTATTATTATTATTTTCTAATTCAGTGGCGTCATCAATTAAGTCAAATAGATCGATCCGCTGTTTAGCKGCTTCAWAATAATTATTATTAATAAGGTAACTATCYGAAATTGACTGCCCGTAACGAACTTGCCAATCGATAGAGTGATTGGATGGATTAACAATTTTATTAAATTGTGTTAAAGACGAAGTTTGCCTTTCGCGTTCTTCGGAAGCTAGTAATATTTCGCCATAATGTAGGTAATAGGTGTCTTTATCGATTGCGTTTAATTGATTAACTTCAATAAATGTCAATACCTCTAAAGCTTTCTCCAGTCTCATTTCCTGTACTAATAAACCGCTGGCCTGTATTAGTAGTGGATAACGTTTTTCACCGCTAGCGGTATTGGCTAATTGTAAAAGCTCTTCCACGTTCTGTGTTTTAGTTTCATTTATTTCAGGTAGCTTTTTGGGGGTTGAACCGCAGGCTACTAATATGAGTGATAATAGTGCACCGATTGTGAGATTAATCGAGCGTTTTACCATGTCGTTGTATTTTATTTTGCTATAATGCATTTTTGTCAATTTTGAAGGTTGTAGGGTTCGTTGCTAAACGCTATCAATATCAATCTTCTTCAATCCTTATAAAATTATGAAATTTAATCAAAATTCAACTAGCCAATCAAATGCTCAGTCTAGCGCTCGATCAAGCGGTATGGGTACATTGTATGTTGTAGCCACGCCAATAGGCAACATGGATGACGTTAGCTCACGAATGCGTCACACTTTAGCCACCGTATCTAAAATTGCAGCTGAAGATACACGTCGTACTAAGCGATTATTATCGCATATTGGTGTTGATACGCCATGTTTTTCCTTTCACGATCATAATGAAAGACAAAAGCTAGAATGGTTAGTTCAGTTACTCGAGTCAGGCGAATCTATAGCTTTAGTCTCAGATGCAGGAACGCCTCTGATAAGTGACCCTGGATACCCGTTAGTGACAGAGCTACGGAAAAGAAATATGAAAGTAGTGGCTATACCAGGACCTTGTGCGCTTGTTGCTGCTTTATCAATTGCAGGGTTACCTAGCGATCGTTTCATTTTTGAAGGCTTTTTACCCTCAAAATCAGGGGCAAGGCTTACAAAGCTAGAGTCGATTAGTAGTGAAACCGCCACAAGTATCTTCTACGAGTCCTCACATCGTATCAAAGCTTGTATAAGTGACATGGCTTCAGTCTTTGGAATTGATCGGCATGTGGTTATTGCTAGAGAGTTGACGAAAACTTTCGAAACCGTATTAGATGCGAGTGTAGGAGAGCTTGTTGATATTTTGGAAAATGATGTAAACCAAAGTAAGGGTGAATTTGTTGTGATGGTTAGAGGCGCCGAAAAAAAGAAGGATGGTCTTTGCGAAGAATCTAAAATTTTAGCGGTTAAACTTTCTGAGTATTTACCAAAGAAACAGGCGTCTAAGATAGTTGCTGAAATTCATAATGAAAAAAAGAATTTAATTTATCAATATTTGTTAACGCTTTAAATAATGATTTACGTTCCGAGAAAGTGGTGCAAGATCACAGCCTATTAATCGTTTTGATTAATGCAGTTATATCAATTAGAAAATTGGATTTACTGTTTCTATTAATCTTCGAGAGTGGGGAAAGAGGCTTCATGCCGATTTGGCATGAAATTAGTAGTTTAGTAGTGGTCTAAACAAAATAGAAAAATCAAAGGCTCACAATTTAAATCAACCAATGGCTTTTCTATTCAACATCTATCAACGACAAGCTATTTAAGACGTCTTAGCTAGACAGTTTCACTCCCGAAAATCTGACGCCTGAGAGAAAGGCCATTTCTCGATGCCAAGTCGCCAAATCATTTTGATTAAACAAACTTAAATCATTGTGCCCACAAGCCCTAGCCATCACTTGCATTAATTCTACAGACGCATCAAAAAAGTTTTTCAATTGSTTWGAYGATTTCTSAATATTYAAACGCTGTCTTAARTCWGCATTTTGMGTRGCGATCCCSGCGGGGCAATTATTGGTATTACAKATYCTKGCAGCAACACAGCCAATCGCTTGCATCGCACTATTAGATACCGCAACACCATCAGCGCCKAGAGCCATWGCYTTTACAAAATCTATCGGWACTCGTAAWCCGCCRGTGATAATSAGWGTGACTTGACCGCTYACRCCTTTCTCATCTARRTATYGTCTAGCTCTWGCKAGWGCMGGAATAGTTGGTACRCTRATATGATCTCTAAACATTTCAGGGGCTGCTCCGGTTCCGCCTCCACGACCATCGAGAATAATATAATCTGCGCTGGCATCTAACGCAAACTGAATRTCATCTTCTATATGATTGGCRCTAAGTTTAAAKCCGATYGGTATRCCWCCKGTYAWTTCTCTYACTCTATCYGCCATWCGTTTGAAGTCAGAMACMGATGARAGATCTTTAAATGTMGGAGGTGAAACGGCTGAGATACCTTCTGGAATATTTCTTACTTGAGAAATTTTCCCTTTATTTTTGTTTCCAGGAAGATGGCCTCCTGTACCAGTTTTTGCACCTTGACCCCCTTTAAAATGAAACGCTTGAACATGAGACAATAAATTTTCTTGATAACCAAATCCCGCGCTAGCGTATTCATAAAAATATCGACTATTAGCTTGTTGTTCTTCAGGAAGCATTCCACCTTCACCTGAACAGATACCAGTACCCGCTAATTCTGCGCCTTTTGCGAGGGATATTTTTGCTTCCTCAGAAAGTGCGCCAAAACTCATGTCAGATACAAATAAAGGTATTTTTAATGTCATTGGTTTATCTGCATTAGGACCAATCACTAGCTCCGTAGCAACGGTTTGATCTTCCATTAATGGTTTATTAGCCATTTGTGCTGCCATTATTTGTAAGTCATCCCAGTGTGGCAGTAAATGGCGAGGGACACCCATGGAAGTCATCGGTCCGTGATGACCAAATTTAGATAAACCATCCCGTGCTAACTGATGAATGAATTCGACTGTTGGTTCTTCTTTTGTTGCCATTGCGATTGGAACGGCATCTTTTTTGGCGGTTATTCCTGGTCCTTCTTTGCTTATCATCGCGTCGGAAAACTGCTTATGAGTACCGTCACAAAAAGGTGTATTACCACTATGCTTGCATGCGCATAAATAGGCATCGCCGTCTTGTTCTGCGGTAAAGGATTTCGGAGTAAACGGTGTTCCTTTATGTGAGCCATCACAAAAGGGCTGATTGGCGGAGCGACCACAGGTACAAAAATAATAGTCTTCACCTTTTTTTAAGTTCACTTGCTTTGGTTTGTTATCTGCAATAATAGGTTTTGTCATAAGTTCCTCGTGGTTCAAATAGTTTAATTAGTACAACGGATATGTGTTGTTCTAAATACAGCTAATGTCAATTCTTAAGATTCGTTTAAAAACTCATTCTTTTTAGAGCGCCATCTTTTTTGATAAATTGGTGATGGATCCCCACGGCTGCGTGACCTAGTACAGATACCATCAACATAATCCAAATAATGCCGTGGGCACTATGAGCTAGGTGAGCTAGTGATTCTGATTTGTCTAGTAACATAGGAAATTCAAACAGACCAAAAAAGCTAACTGGATAGCCTGCGGCTTGTGACATGACGATGCCAGAAAGCGGTTGTGCGAACATCAAAACGTAGAGTCCCCAATGCATTAACTTAGCCGCTAGCGCTTGTATTTTTTGAGTGCCTTTCGGAGCTTTAGGCGTAGTATTCATTAGTTTCCAAATAAAGCGAAGCATGATTAAAGTCAATACTAATGCCCCAAATGATTTATGCATGCCTGCCATTTCTAATTTCTCGGCTCCTTTTGGCATTCCACTCATGGTATTTCCCGCAAAAATCATAAACGATAGCATGACAAATAACAGCCAATGAAAGATCTTTGTTACAATCCCATAATTACCTTCAGTATTTTTAATCATTTTTTATTCTCTTTATTGTTGTGTATTGAATGAATCGAAATAGTTAATTTCTTAATCATCTTGTCGATAATGGGAGTTTACTCGCTATCTTTATGTAGATAAATAGCCTATAAAGAACAACATTGTTTCTATATCTTAACTAATGAGGTTGTTGATGTCTCTTCTTGCTTATTTTGAAACCTACGTTGCTGTCCTAAAAACAGGCAGTTTTACCGATGCGGCTAAACTACTAAAAATGTCTAAGCCAGTAGTCAGTAAGCAAATTTCTGCTTTAGAAAAGCGATTAGGTGTGCAATTACTTCATCGAACGACTCGACAGCTACAGCTTACAGAAGCGGGTAAAACCTTTGCACAATATGCTCAAAATATTGTTGCAACTGCTTTTGAAGCTGAGCAATCGGTACAAACAGTGCAGAACGAATTAAAAGGTTCGCTCCGAATAGCCGCTTCAGAAAGTCTTGCTATGACCGTACTGCCTAAACTTCTAACTGACTTTCAACAAGCACATCCACAACTTCAAATAGACATTATGATATCTGGTGATTTCGTCGATCTATTGTCCGAAGGGATTGATATTGCACTGCGAATGGGAACCATGGACGATTCTAGTCTAATCGCAAGACGTTTACTAACCTGTCATTTCCATGTTTTCGCTGCACCGAGTTACTGGGAAAGCAACGAGATCCCCAAACATCCGACAGATCTTAAAAATCATAACTGCCTTATCTATTCACAAGGCCCGCAACCAGATCGATGGAAGTTTAAGGAAGAAAATGGTGATAATCTTAGTTTGAAAGTTGAGGGTAATTTGCGTTCCGGCCATGGTCAATTATTACTAGATGCAACAATCAATGGACAAGGGGTGATGATGGCTCCCACCTATTTAGTTAATGATGCATTTAATCAGAGAAAGCTCATACCTGTTTTAGAGGATTATAAATTACAAGCCGTTGGTTTATATGCGTTATACCCGTATAGTAAATTTGTGCCAAAAAAGACAACAACCTTTGTAAGCTTTTTAGTGGACAGATTGAATTAATAAATTATTTCTTATTAATTGCATCTTGTGCTATTTTTCAGACTAGTACGCCATACTGACCGCACAATATTATCATCAATAAAATGAACAGCGAGATACAAATGAACCTAATAAAAACTATTTTTCTCTTAATGTCGATTTCTCTTATCGGGATCTCCGAGGCCAAAGACAAAAAAGCCATCGGCATGGTGGTCACCGCAAACCCGGTTGCTACGGAAGCAGGGTTAAAAATTCTGCGTGCTGGTGGTTCGGCTATTGATGCAGCTATTGCCGTTGAATCGACTTTAAGTTTAGTGGAACCTCAAAGTTCTGGATTAGGCGGTGGCGGGTTTATGGTTCACTATGATGCTAAAACCAAAACCATCGATTATTATAATGGCCGAGAGACAGCTCCACTGGGAGCCACTAAAGATATGTTTTTAGATAAGAATGGTAAAAAGTTGCATTTTCTTAAGGCAAAAGACAGCGGTTTCTCTATCGGCGTTCCCGGAATATTGTCTATGTTAGAAATGGCATACCAAAATCATGGAAAACTACCTTGGAAAGATTTATTTGATACGGCGATTGATCATTCAACTAAAGGATTTGCTGTTTCGCCTCGCATGCATAAGTCAATTAAATTTTATGGGAAATATTTTTTTAAAAGCCGCGATCAAGGTCCCTTGGATCTCTACAATTACTTGCATCTCGATAACGGTAAAGCACTTCCTGTAGGACATATATTAAAAAATCCAAAATACGCAAAGACACTAAAAACTATTGCACATAATCCGTCTGATTTTTACAACGGCAAAATCGCCGCTGAAATTGTAGCAAGTGCTCAGCAAACGCCAAATGCAGGCAAGCTGTCTAAAAAAGATATGGCAAATTATAAAGCGGTTAAACGTGCGCCTTATTGTAGCAAATATCGTGAAAACAAGCTTTGTGGCTCGGCTTTACCTTCTTCATGGGTTTCGGTTTCAATGGTGATGAGTTTACTGAATGAAGCGCCTAAATTTTCAGCAAAAGGCTCTGACGATCCTGCAAACTGGACGTTACTTGCAGAAGCACTCCGTATTACCTATGCCGATAATAATAAATTTATTGCCGATGATGATTTTGTAGAAGTGCCCATTAAAGGATTAATGAGTGATGCATATATTAAAGATAGAGCAAAATTAATTTCACGAAGCGGAGCCAATAATAATATAGTGGCTGGTAACCCTTGGGACTATCAAGATAAAAATGTAGGGAAAAATTTTGGTAAAGATGCAACGCCCGATACTGAAGGCACTACTCATTTTGTTATTGTTGACGCCGAAGGAAACGTCGTTTCAATGACGGCAACCGTTGAAGGGTATTTTGGTTCTCAGAGAATGGCTGGCGGTATGATTCTTAATAATCAATTGACCGATTTTTCCTTTTATTATGAAGATGCAGAAGGTAGACCAATTGCAAATGCGGTTGCACCAGGTAAACGCCCGCGGTCATCTATGTCTCCAACGATTGTGCTGGATGAAAACGATAATTTTTTAATGGCAGTTGGTTCTCCGGGTGGACGCAACATCATTTCTTACGTTGCAAAAGCAGTGGTAGGTATTTTGAGTTGGGGTATGAGTACACAGGATGCTATTGATTTACCTAATATGGTTGCGAAGACCGATCGAATAAGAATTGAACGTCATAGAGCGACACCTGAGCTAATCAAAGCATTGAGAGATTTTGGCTATGATGTGTTTGAATCGGAAGGTGAGATATCAGGTTTGAGTGCCATTGTGAGATTATCAGATGGAAGTCTTCAAGGCGGTGCGGATCCAAGACGTGAGGGGACTGTTGGCATTTTGTATTCTACTGATTTAGAGAAAATAGAATCAGATTGAAGCTACTACTGATTCAACATTAATCAAAAACATTTGAAGAAATTTGATTATGGAATGTTGAAAAAAACAAGAAGGGTCGGTTTACTTTAATACTAAAAAAAAAAAATTGCCATTTTAAATGGCAAGATTATACTAATTCTAAAAAATAATAAGACATAACCAATAACTCTATTAAAAAAATGAATATTGAACGCTACTCCCAAGAAATCAATGAAGAGTTAATGAACCTGCTTTTTATAGCAGATCCAGACTTGCAAACAATTGAAAAGTACCTGCCTAATTCAACAATTTTTGTCGCGAAAGAATCAGATATTTTTGTTGGAATTGTCGTTATTATTTCAACCGGCGATCAATATGAGCTTAAAAATATTGCGGTTCATACGTCTTACCAAAACAGAGGTATTGCAAAGAAACTTATTTTTAAAGCCAAAGAATATGCTAAGAATAATGGCGCTTTAACTATCACTGTAGGAACTGGGAATTCTAGTTTGTCTCAATTGGCTTTATATCAAAAATGTGGTTTTAGAATGAAAAACATTGAGAAAAATTTCTTTTTAAAATATCCAGAGCCAATCTTTGAAAATGGCATTCGTTGTTTGGATTTGGTTATGTTAAGCGCAAAGTTATGAAAGTCGGCTACTTTACTTTTTCTCTAATCAAATACAAAAACAAGGCCGCAGACAATCCACTTGAGGAAAATATCATACACATCACCATAATCTGGTATCTAGCGGCAATAAAAGGCGAGACACCCGATAATATTTGCCCTGTCATCATACCCGGTAGAGAAACTAAACCAACCGCGAATAGACTATTTACAATAGGAATTAAAGCCGCTTGAAATGCTTGGTTTCTTGCTAGACGATAGGGAACACCTCTATCTATTTCAGTATAAAATCGCTCCGCCGCTAAACTAACACTATTCATTGAACTGGCAAAAATCATACCGGCTAACGGAATAAAAAAACGTGTGGAATACCAAGGAGACAAATCTAGTACACCAATAATAACCACCATCAAAACAATTCCACCACCAACAAAAATTGAGAGGAGGCCTTTCTTATATAAAGTATTTCGTTTTTCTTTAACGGTGCGTAGCGCAATCCAGCTAGATACAAGTAACATAACCGCTAACACTAAAACAACCATCCAAGGATCGTTAGACTCAAAAATATACGCTAGAAAATAGCCGATCATCAAAAGCTGAAGTAGCATTCTTAATAATGCATACAAGTTGGTTTTTATTTCCAAAGTCCATTTAAATTGGATCGCTATGACCGCTATAACGGGCAATAGTACCCAACCAAGGTCTATAAGTGAGATGTTTTCTATGGTATTCATGATGATTCAATTTTAAATGAGTTTATTGATTTAGCGCAACTAAAGTTTTATTTTTCATGTTATTGTAAATAAACTAGCCTTAATATTGATTTCAATAACAATATTCTCAAATAATTGGACTTTTAGTCTAACTTATTGATATTGTTTATTAAACTCCGATGTATCTAAGAAGTAAGAATGATATGTCTACACTTAAGTCTAAGATACTTCATGCTAGGCAATAAAAATAATGCTCCCAAAGTCAAATAAATTAAAAGATTCTAAGTTTCTTAATCTTTATGAGACTGGTTTTGAAGCTATCTTTATTCTTGAGGATGGTATATGCCTTGAACAAAATCAAACTGCTGAGAGAATATTTGGATATTCGCTGTCTGAAGCTATTGGAAAACCAGGTATTGACTGGATTTCGCCAAGAGACCAAGCTTTAGTGTTTGAAAAATCAATTAGTGGCTATGAAAATCCCTACGAGGTTATTGCTCGACATAAAAATGGGCGCGAATTTCCGATTGAGATTCGTGGACGGATGGTGAAATTTGAAGATCGTTTGTTGAGAGTTACTTCCATTCTAGATATTAGCGATAAACGTCTTGTCGAATCAGAAATCATTCGAAAAGACAGTGTCATCGATTCTATCTTTTCTGCACTCCCTGACCTTTTTTTCTTATTAGATCTAAGTGGTACTATTCTAGAATATAGGGCTAATAAAAATGATCAGCTGTATGTGGATCCTGTAGTTTTTTTAGATAAAAAAATGCAGGATGTTCTACCGGCTGATGTGGGCGATTTATTTGGTATTCATATTGACAAGGTTATTAATACTGGAGGGATTGAAACTTTTCATTATCAATTGGATTTGTCGGGTACAACAAGATATTTTGAAGCTCGAATTTCTCTGATACATGATAGAGAGCAGTTAGTTGTTATCGCACGCGATATTTCGGAATCAAAATATGCTCAGAATCAAATAATTAAAACTGAGTTGAAATTTCGAGCTCTGTTTGATTCAAATGTCGTTTGCCTAATAGTGGTTAACCAAAATAACTTAATCAATGAATGGAATTCTGGTGCAAGTAAATTGTTTGGTTATTCGATTGCCGAAGCTAAAGGGTTGCCTCTAGCAAATTTAATACCTGAGAGGTTGAGAGGGTTCCATAAAAAAGGGTTTGAACAAGCGGTTATCAATGGCACGCTTTCTAAGGAAGATGTGACACATGAGGTTTACGGATTGCATAAAGATGGTCGAGAATTTCCGATATCATTAACTCTGGGGTGTTGGCATCAAAATAATAACATGTATTTTAGCGCGATGATTTTAGATACAACTGAACGTAAAAAGGCAGAAGCAGAAATTTTACATAAAGCCCATTACGACTCATTAACTGAATTACCAAATCGCTTTCTAGCGATGGATCGTTTAAATCAGTTATTGTATGACGCGAAACGCGGTGATGAAAAAATAGCCGTTTTGTTTTTAGATTTAGACGACTTCAAACGAATTAATGACTCTCTAGGTCATGAAACAGGCGACAAACTACTAATTGAAGCAGCAAAACGATTATCGAAATCGATTCGTTCTGCTGATACAGTTGCACGACTAGGTGGCGATGAATTTATTATTATTTTGCCGAAACTAAAAGATGCCAGTGATGCGAGAACAAGTGCAGAAAATATTTTGTCTCAATTTAAAATGCCATTCAAAATAAATGAGAGAGAGCATGTTATTACTTCTAGTATTGGTATTGCCATTTATCCGCAAGATGGCGAATCTTCATCTGATTTGCTAAGGCAAGCTGACTCCGCAATGTACTATGCGAAAAATGAGGGGAAAAACACCTATTCATTTTTTACTAAATCAATGAATGAAGAGTCTGCTAGATGGCTTGCTGTTGAAGAGCAATTAAATGGCGCTATTAGAAGGCAAGAATTTAAAGTCTTTTATCAGTTACAGCGTGATGCAAAAGATGGAAATATCATAGGGGCAGAAGCTTTACTTAGATGGAATAACTTGGCATTAGGCGAAGTTTCCCCTGTAGAGTTTATACCCATTGCTGAAAGTAATGGACTGATCAATGAAATTGGATATTTTGTGTTAGATGCTGCAATGGCAGAATTAAAAAAATGGAAAAATATCAATAGTGAATTAAAAGTCTCAGTTAATATTTCGCCTATTCAGTTTAGAGATTTAAAGTTAACTAAAAACATTGCGGTTTTACTGAAGCAATACCAGCTAAATGCTTGTGATCTAGAATTGGAGATCACTGAAGGTGCATTAATGGGGGAGCGGCATTATATTGTTAACACGCTAAATGAATTAGCTAAACTTGGTGTGGTTATTGCCATGGATGATTTTGGTACGGGGTATTCATCATTAAGTTATTTACGAAAATACCCTTTTAATGTTTTAAAAGTGGATAGAAGCTTTGTTAATAATTTAGATCAAGAGTCTGCAGATAAAGAGCTTGTCAATGCTACCATTGTGATGGCGCATGCACTTGGGTTGAAAGTAGTTGCCGAAGGCGTTGAAAATGAACAGCAGATGAAAATATTACAAGAAATGAACTGTGACTATTTACAAGGTTTTTTATTTAGTAAACCGGTTAATGCACAAGCGTTTTCTAAGTTATTATCAAAAAAAAATATTAATAGGTTGAAAAGGAAACCCTAATGAAGAAAAAAATTGCGGGAGTTATTTTTATAGTCTGTATACTTTTTGTATTAAATGCTTTACACAACGCAGGTTCATTTAAAACCATTATTTCTCATTCTGAAATAAAAGATATTTCCATTTATACCAATGTTGCGGGAACGGAAGACTTGGATATCGACGAGGATAAAGGTCTTTTATTTATTTCATCGAGTGACCGTTGGAATGTCGGGAAATCGGCTTCAAAACAAGATGGTATTTATTTATTAGATTTAAACAATAGCGATGCACAGCCTGTTAGATTATCGATGACTTATAAAGGGGGGTTTCATCCGCATGGAATATCTTACTTAAAAAAAGAGGATGGTGATTATCTTTTTGCCGTTAACCATAATAATCAAGGAGATTTTATAGAAGTATTTCAGTTTGAAAATAATCAACTAACTCATCTTAAAACTTATGAAAGTGAAATGCTGTGTTGCCCAAATGATGTAGTCGCAGTTGATCTCGATAAGTTTTACGTCACCAATGATCACGGCGCAGCAAAAGGTTTTTCTAGAACCTTAGAAGAGTATTTAATGCTGGCTAATTCTTATGTTCTTTATTTTGATGGAAAAAATTATAAAAAAGTATTGGAAGGTGTTCGTTATGCCAATGGGGTTAATGTTTCTGAGGATGGAAAAACTTTATATGTGACGGAAGCATCGGGCGGAAAAATATTTGTAATGGATCGAAATATTGAGACGGGCGACCTGAACTTTAAATTTTCTAAAGAGTTAAAAACTGGAGCCGATAATATTGCGATTGATAGTGACGGCAACCTTTGGATTGGCTCTCATCCTCAACTATTAAAATTTGTAGGTCATGCAACTAATACTGGAAAAATTTCACCGTCACAGGTTCTAAAATTAACTCATAAAGGYGAWGATGATTTTGAMGTMTCWGAAGTRTATTTARAYACWGGYGAAGARYTATCRGGTTCTAGCGTAGCRCTTCATTATAAAGAYSAARTTTTTGTMGGWGTTGTWTTTGAAAAYAAGTTACTTCGWGGAACSWTTAAGGTARAGTAACTSWRWGYAAAYTARYYAYTAWGAGAATYAWCAATTGTTGAATAAAYTGTTYAGAGTYRAGAGYTTTAAAATAGGYGAAGGWGCWATTAGTGGRTATATTGCKTGTTTYYTGGCKTTTTTRTCWTTTYTAGGTGTTTTAGCCTTTCATTTYCCTCAATACCTTACCACDCCTGAACTTCGCCAAAATTATGATACCGAAGCGATACGGCAAATTATGTTTGTGGCTTTAGTTATTTCAGGTAGTTTAGGATTGTTAAATTTTGTCAGAAATAAGAATAAAAGGTTGGGTGCTTTTGCATGGGTTTTTATTCTGCTGACTATTTCTTTGGGAGCTCATCAAGTAGAGGTAAAAGACTTTGAGTCCGCTAAATATTACTTAGGWTTAGACTGGTTTATTTTAGATCTKCTTGGCTCAACSTTAATYTTTRTWTTYATTGAAAAAATAATYCCRCAYAAAARAGARCARSYKATTTTTAGAGATGARTGGAAAGGSGAYMTGARCCAYTTTTTCATCAATCACCTGATTATTGGTTTTGTACTGTTACTAACCAATCAGTTTGTTCACAAAGGTCTTGCGTGGATGGTGATTGATGATATTCAAATTTTTGTCAATTCTATGCCATTTGCTTTGCAAGTTTTCGCAGTTATTTTATCAGCCGATCTTTTTCAATATTTCACTCATAGAGCATATCACGAAATTCCTTTTTTCTGGCGTTTTCATGCGGTTCATCACAGTGCTAAGAAGATGGACTGGCTTGCAGGTTCTAGGCAACATATATTAGAATTAATCGTGACAAGATGCTTAGTCCTAACGCCTATATTTGTATTAGGATTTTCAAAAACAGTGATTGATATATACGTAATCACAGTTGGTCTACAAGCCGTATTCAATCACGCCAATGTAAAAATAAATTTTGGCTGGTTACAATATATTATGGTTACTCCACAATTTCATCACTGGCATCATTCGTCAGATAAAGCCGTGATTGATCGAAACTATGCAGCTCATTTTTCCTTTATTGATTACTTGCTAGGCACTGCTGTTAAATGTCAAAAGGAGTGGCCTGATGAGTATGGCGTAGTTGGTGATTATATGCCTCTAGGTATGTGGCGCCAACAGTTATTTCCTTTCAGAAAAAATGGAAAGAGTAACTAAAATAAATTCATGAACAATTCAAATGAAAATGAATTTAATTTTGAAAAAAATCGCTTTATTCGTGGACAAGGTTTTAGCATTCCAATTGGCTTGGTTATTACMGCMTCATTTTTATATTGGGYTTTAGYTGACTCAATTACAGAWGATTTTTTGTTAAATTGGTATATCAGTATATTAATCATTATTGGACTTAGAGTCTTATTCCTTGACAGATTTGTCTATCAACCGGTGTTAGCSAGAAAATATTYTCGCYGGAAAATTATCTATTTCTTYGTRCTATCKGTWACKGGTGTTGCTTGGGGATATATTGCTTGGACTGCRTTYCCTGWAKCWCCGCTKCATCATCAAGCATTAATGGGGTTAGTATTTATAGGTCTATTGGGTGGAATGATTGGTCGCTACTCAATTATGCCTGAAATGGTTGTGGTTTATTGTTTGCCTTTTATTTTACCTTTCACCATACAAGCATTATCGGCAGAACATCATTTTTCCAATATGTTAGGCTGGGTCATGATTGCTTATGCTGTAATAATGACACCTTTTWGCCTACAGATGAAAAAAGTTATCACWAACGCTATTCASGCAAAYATCGATTTAAAAGATGAAATYAMACAAAGAGAAACGGTTGAGAGTGAGTTGTTAAGAATGGCAACGACCGATTCTTTAACTCAAATAAATAATCGAAGAAATTTTTATACGCTAGCTAATAAGGAAATTCAACGCGCCGTTCGATATGAAAAAGGTTGTTGTTTAATGATGTTAGATCTAGACAATTTTAAACAGCTAAATGATAATTATGGACATTCCGGCGGAGACTTGGCGTTAGAAAGATTTGTGCAAACATGCCAGAATGAACTGAGGGCTTCCGATATTATTGGACGAGTTGGCGGTGATGAGTTTGCCATTTTACTACCTGAAACAGACGAAGTATTTGCCAAAGAAATAACAGAAAGACTAAGAGAAAAAATATCTACGTCGGTCTTTCAACATGAAAATCAAGAATTTTCGTTTACTGTTAGCATTGGCGTTGTTTCAACCTCTAATCTCATTAATGTCACACTTGATAGCTTACTTAATAAAGCAGACAAAGCGTTATATCATGCAAAAGCTTCAGGGCGAAACTGTACTAAGTTCGTTTCAATTTAGCCGATCCTAGCTAGTTCATTTGTTCCTCTCCTTATTGTTTATATTTTAATGTTTAATTTAATTTGCAAATAGTTTACCATTAAACTAATATATATTTAACGTTAAACTAAAAATCGAGAGTGGATTATGCATCGACGTAATTTTTTAAAGGTGGTCGGATCAAGTAGCGTTATACTTGCTGCAAGTACATCAATGATAGGGTGTTCAACTATTTCCGGCCCTAGTGCTGATCAACCGTGGCATATTGCAGGCTCAAACTACAAAGACTTTCGCATGAGAGCTCTATCTTGGGCAATACTGGCACCAAATCCTCATAATCGGCAACCTTGG
>NVTT01000063.1 GCA_002401655.1 Gammaproteobacteria bacterium
TTTAGACAATCGGCGGTAATGGTTTCATATCAACAAGATCAATCCAATAAAATAATTAATGCTTACCGTAATAATAACATCCAATGGATAGTCGCAATTGGTATGGTTAGTGAAGGAACCGATATTCCACGATTGCAAGTTTGTTGTCATTTGAGCCGAATTAAAACAGAACTTTATTTTCGACAAGTACTTGGTCGGGTGTTAAGAGTGAATGGCGTAATCGATCAAAACGCGTGGCTTTATACTTTTAGTGAGCCTAAGTTAGTGGAATATGCCTATCGAATTGAAAAGGACTTGCCCGACACTTCCGTCATTTTTAGAGATTCATTTAGACCAAATGATATAGATATAGAAATTGATAAAACTCAAGAACAGTCCGTAATCAAATTGGATAATCAGTTCAGTGAATTTATTTTTGGTTCTCCCCAAAATAATACTTTGATAAATCCTGTAGTGAATAACAATCAAAAGAATGATTTATCGCTAAATTATTCTTTTGACTTGCTTGGCGCTTTTCGAGAAAAAGTGGTAGCCACTTTCAGTTCTCCATTTTAATGTGACAAGGAAAAAGATGAGTGAAATTTCTTATACTATTTTTGGCTATTCTTTCTTCAATTGTACTTTTTCTACAATTCTATTGGAATTGGTTAATTGCAAAAGAGCAAATTAAAAATGGAAAAGAGCTTAACTTGAGGATAAGTATCTATTACTTTATATGGCCAGCTCTATTTTGGGCTCTATATTTAACTGTATTGACAAGTTAACTCATATAAAAGAAGAGTTAAGAGAATGGTTTTTAAAAAACATTGATTCGTCCAGAAATCATCCAACGCGTAAGTGAAGCGGYAATTGTTCTGAAATATTAATTGAAATGTAATTTTTAACAGAAACGATAGGGAAAATAAATAATAATTTATAAAAACGAGTTACATAAATATTATAAACAATTTGAAAGTTGGGTTTCAGGAAATAGGATCAATATTATGAATAAACAAAGTAAATACATAAATAAAACAATCTACTATATAGAAGATGATGACATGTCCCAAATTTTGATGTCAGCATTTTTGAAGGACAACTATCCTGATTACAATGTGAAAACATTTGACTTAGTTCGAGTTGGAAAATCTTATATAGAAGCTAACGGCTTTCCAACAATTGTGATAACAGACTATAAAATGCCCGCAGGAGAAGATGATGGTGAGTTCTTAATCCGTTGGATGGAATCAATAGGTTTCGATAATTATATTGCATGGACCGGAAATTCCGATGAGTTGAAACAAAACTTACATGAGTTCGATTTTTATTGTGTAGAAAAACATAATTATAAAAAACTTACTCTAGTGCTCAATAAAATACTGATAATGTTCAATATAGATTGAACATTAACTTCTGCATCGCTGTTTTACAGAAAAAGGCAGATGTTTTTCTGTTTTTTAATCATGGTCACTAACTTTGAGAACAATCATGAAGTTAGGCCAAATAAACATGTTAGATATCACTATTAGATGTTGCTTCTGCTTTAGGATTGAAGCTCCATGAACTAAAAGAATCAGTAGAGTTACAATAATATAAGATCATATGAAGTATGGGATTTGTTAATTTAACATCAAACCCACTAAAATAGATTATTACGAGCTTTCTCATTGAATTCAAAATGGGCGATTATATGCTATTTTCAAATTTAATTTTGAACTACAAACCCAAGTGTAATTTGACGATTGACTATATCTAGACTAATCTAATTGACTAGTTTTACTACTAGTTGATGACTGTCTTTACAAATATAACTCCAAATTGCGGATGTTCGATAAAAACGATCCATTGTTAGAAAAAAATCGATTTTACTTACCTTGTTGTATGGGCTATAAAGTACAGCCAGTTCTATTAAATTAAATCAATAAGCACAATGTTAATTTGTTTTTAGTCGGTTTACACTAATAGTTAAAAAAATTGTATGTGTGCTTTATCTTATGTATTGCTTTTAGAAAAACAAAAATGGAAGCTTCACTTATATTTTTTTGAGGTGAAATTGAGTTATGAAATTCTAATTGTATGTAAGATAAATAATCTCTTTGAGTCAAAGCCAAAATATTTAACCAAATATATTAACAATACTTAATTTAGGAATGAAAATATGAAAATAACACTAATCACCTTTGCGGTAGCAATATTATTACCCCAATACATTAGCGCTAAAGAACCTGGTCATAACGTTGTATCAGATGATGTCATATCTGAACAGCGAGCTAAGCTTGCTGAAAACTCAAAAGGTAAAGGATACGGTCCACAGTCGCCTCGTGATATAGATATGCTTTCAGGTAGTAATCCAAATTCCTTTAGTTATGCGCCAACGTCAACTAAAATGAATTTGTGTAATATCCACTTTCATAAAAATGCGGAGCATAAAGGTGGTCAATTTACTAAATACGCAGGTAATGGAAATGGAAATGGATATTTAAGTGGTTACAAATATTCTGGTAAATTAAACGCTTCCGAACTTAAAAAATCTAGTCACAATATTTGCTCTAGCAAATACGGTTCATTGCAGCCAGGAGATACAATTGAGGTACATTATGTTCACTCAACAGCGCAAGTGAAACCTGGTCCAACACTTGGTTCATGTTTAAATGATGCCATCAAAAATCCGCAACTGCGAGTTGAAACTCAAGTATATGTTTTAGTTAACGATTTAAAAGCTCTTAATTTTATAAATTTGAATGAGTTTGGTAAAAAGAATGGTTTGCATCAGGCAATGAATATACCAAATAACACTGGGGCACCTATTCAATATTCTGGATCAACTACAGGTCCTAGTTATAATGAAATAGGTTCTCCTTTTCAAGTGACGTGGAATGTGCGGCCTAATGTAGCAAAAGTAGATATCGAAAGTGTTGGTAAGTGGTGTGAAGGAAATGCATTCGATGAAGATCATGCTCACGGTGTAAGAAACCTTGTAACAAATCCTGAACTCATTTCAAAAATAACTCTATAAATAACGATTAGTTTGAAATCGGAAAAAAACAATAGAAAATTACCATTAGATATTAACTTCATTTTGTCTTGTGGTAATTAAATATAGATTTAGAATTGTACGTTGACAACCTGGAATCAGAATTCAATATTTATAATTTTGAAAGTGGCGAAAGGAGCAAGAGAAATACAATAAGCAGTTAAATTATAAACTATACTCTAAATTGTGTAACTAACTCTTGCAGTTTCTTTGCCATATGCTCTAAATCGATACTAGTATTAGACGTTTGTTTTACTCCTACAGCCGTTTCAGTTGTCATGTTATTTAGCTGAGAAACATTGTTAGTGATCTCATTAAGTACTGCATTTTGTTCTTCTGTGGCACTCGAAATTTGAATGCTCATGTCATTAATACGAGTAACAGCATTTGTTATAATTGAGAAAGCTTCGCCAGAATCGCTCGCAAGTTTAACTGCTTTCTTTGTTTGTAATTGACTTTCTATCATTAGCCGTACTGCTCGTTGAGAACCAGCTTGTAGTTTTTCAATCATTTGATTTATTTCTTCTGTCGACTCTTGTGTTCGACCTGCTAATGTGCGAACTTCATCGGCTACAACGGCAAATCCTCTACCTTGTTCGCCCGCTCTCGCAGCCTCTATTGCCGCATTTAAAGCTAACAAATTTGTTTGATCAGCGATACCTTTGATCACCTCCATGACTGAATTAATATCTGCACTATATCGTTCTAGTTCATGAATTGAATCAGAAGCTTCTTCTAATTGTTTTTCTAATTTATTGATTTCCTCAATAGCTTTACTGACAATTTGACTACCTACAACTGTTTGATTATTCGCCTCATTTGCAGCGTTTTCAGTGCTGCTAATATTACGTGCGACTTCTCGAACGGTCACAATTACTTCGTTCATGGCCAAATCAACTTGTTCCGTTTCTAATTTTTGCAGCTGAACGATATCGTTCGTTCGACCTGTAATCAACGACATTTCTTTAGATGCATCAAATAACTGTTCCGTTGTATTTGATATGTGAGCAAGCATTGTTAATAATTTTTTTCTCATACCGTTCATTGCGGATAGTAAATCACCTACTTCGTCTGTGCTTTCGACCTCGATAATTTTTGACAAATCACCTGACGCAATTGCAGTGGCTTTTATGATTGCCCCAACAATATAATGAGAAAGGAGCAAACTTGCAATGAGTCCAAAGAAAATACTTACAACGAGGACTATGCCAAGCGTAGATTCGGATTCATCTTCAAGTTTCATTGTTTTGAGAACACTTTGTTCAGTGTGTCTTTCAATTTTCGTCAAAAGCAAGTTGAGCTCGCGGTACAATTCAAATTCTTCTTCAGTTACAACGTTCGCAATTTTTTCGGCTTTCTTAATATCACCTAGAGTAAACTCATTAAAAACTGTTATTGCATGCGTAACATAATTAATGTATTTTCTTTTAATCTTTTCTAACATTTCTAATTCAAGTCTTGTTTCAGCGTTATTCTTATCACCACTTAGTTTTATTGAATTCTTGAGTAAGTGCTCGACTTGTTTAAATTCATTGTTGATTAAATCTACATCTCTATTAAAGTCTCTCACTACTTGTTCAAACTTTATTCGAAAACTGTTTTCTTGACTTAAAATTACACCATAATGCAGGCTTCTTTCGAAATGAATTGCTTGTTTTAGCTGAAGGTTAGTGACCTTAGTAAGTTTACTACTTAACGGGATGTTATGAGATGCAATAATTGACAACTCTCTGCCAATTTGTTTCATAGCGTTGATGGCATAAAGTGAACTAAACGTTAATAAGAGTAAAAATACGCATGCGTTGCTTAATAGTTTGGTTTTTATTGACAAGTTTTTCATGGGAAATTCTCTTTAAAGGAACTATAAAATGAATGCATGGTAAACAAGGCGTAACAATACCATTTGCTTCAAAGACTTTAGAAAGTATGAGGTTAAGTTTTTACCGCTTGCTGATTAGAATAGACCACATAATTAACAAAATCAAGCGTAGATTAATTCGAATATAATGTAACTATTATTCGAACATTCGTGCTTGAATGAATAGAACATAATTTCAGATTAGTTAAAAAAAACATACAATAAAGCTTAAATTATCAGCGATTCACGGCGAAATTTAATCACCTATTCTACCAGCATTACAGCCCTATCAAAAATAAAGCTTTCGCACTAAAAAGGCTCAAAATATTTTTTCAATAAAATTGAACTTTTTGTGAATTCTAAGATCTGATCAAAATAGATACCCCGTATTTTGGCAGGTTTATTTTGAAATCCTTAATGAAACAAAAAAAACACTTAAATTTCACTGCACTCAGGCAAGCAATGACTTCTCACTTTAAGGCGATCCCAGATCCTCGCCAAACAGGAAAATGTGATTACAGTCAAAATGACGTACTGATGAGTGCTTTCGCGTGCATGTACTTTCAGCAGCCATCCTTACTTCAGTTTCAAGAAAAAATGCAAGAGGGACGACAAAAAAATAATTGCCGAACTTTATTTGGTATCGAAAAAATTCCCCAAGACTCTCAACTGAGAGAGGTGCTCGATAATATTCCAAGTGATTCTATCGCTCCCGTATTTAAAGATTTTTTTAGTCGGTTAAGACGTCACAAACATCTAGAAGATTATGCGATTTTACCCAACGTGTTGATGTGCTCTATTGATGGAACCCAATATTACAGCTCTAAGAAAATCCATTGTAAGCACTGTTTACATAAAGAGCACAAAACGGGTGAAAAAACGTATAGTCATTCCGTTTTACAGGGAGCTATCATGCACCCTGACAAAAAACAAGTGATCCCCGTGATGCCAGAAGCCATTCAAAATTCAGATAGCGTTGCCAAGGTCGGCTCTTTAAAATCCAAACAAGACTGTGAAACTAAAGCCGCAAAACGCTTTATAGAAAGGCTAAAAAGCACTTATCCTCGGCAGCGTTTTTTAATTTGTGGTGATGGATTGATGTCGCACCAACCCTTGATCAAMGAAGTGYTGGCRAAAGACATGCATTATATTTTTGTTTGYAAGCCMGGCGATCACMAATACCTTTTTGAATGGCTAAATGATTACCCTGARCTRCCKAGYCTGGAAACARMSGAYAAAAAAGGYCGCACTCATCAATATCGYTGGCAAAACAATGTTCCTTTGCATGGGCAGGCTAATGCCATCTTGGTCAATTATTTTGAGCATAAAATCATTAACGCTCAAGGCAAAGTCACCTCCACTTATAGCTGGGTGACTGATGTTGAAATAACCGAAATAAACATCCTTAAAATGGTCAAAGCAGGCCGTTGTCGTTGGAAAATAGAAAACGAATGTTTCAACACTTTGAAAAACCAAGGCTATCATCTTGAACATAATTATGGGCATGGAAAACAAACTTTAAGTTATAACATGTACTTATTAACGCTGCTGGCTTTTTACAGTCATCAAATTTTTGAGTTGACAGATAAATCTTATCAGGCTTGCCGTGAGCGATATGGCTCAAAACAAAGTCTGTGGGAAACGTTAAGAGTTGCCATTCAGTTTTTTATTTTTGACTCATGGGAAGCTTTACTGAATTTCTTGCTAATGACGAATGATGAGAAAGACGAGTTTATAAAAAAATTGTAAGTTGAAAAAGCAGGATAATAGCACTGAACTGTGTGGCTAGACGCCTGCCTGCTGTTTAGACATTAATAATGGATGAGGGTGAAAAATGACGAATTAATTTAAAAAAACAAGAATCATTGGATTTAGACTGGATAATTATGTTTCACCGAGAACTGCTGTTAAATTATGCGCGCCATTGACAAATTGATAAAAGGTTATTGATGAATTGCAAATCCGATACCGGAATGAATCTGTTTTTTCTGAAAATTAAACAGACTCAGGCTTGCCAACCAAATAAAGCCAAATGCATCCGGTTATTCCCGCGCATGCTGACGCAAACAAGATACCAGTTTTTGCGAGCAATAAAAGAGGTTCATTATCATTAAATCCTAGTTGAGCAACAAATATTGACATGGTAAAACCGATCCCTGCTAATAGCGACACGCCGGCAATTTGAGTAAACATCACATTTTTTGGTAGTTTAGCGACGCCAAGTTTAATCATTAACCAACTCATACCCGTTATGCCTATGAATTTACCAAAAATTAGTCCAAGAGTAACGCCAAGCGTAACAGGATGAATTAAAGACGTTCCTAAAGTTTCAAAATTTAGCGCGATGCCCGCATTAGCAAGAGCAAAAACAGGAATAATTATGTAAGCTACTGGCATATGCCATACATGCTCAAGTCGCTGAAGTGGTGCTTCAACGCTGTGCACGCTATTTTCTAGGGTTTGTACAACTGCTCTTAACTTATCATTGGTCATGATACTAGTGCCAGGTTGGTGAGACTTGTCAAATCGGAGCATCAAATTCCTAACATGCTCACTAAATTTTTCTGGATTATATTTAGGTGTCGCTGGCACAGACATCGCACCTAAAATACCTGCCAATGTTGCATGAACTCCTGATAGTAACAATGCATACCAAAGAAAAATTGAAACGATAAAGTAAGGTAAAATTTTACGAATACCAAAAAGATTAAAAATCAACAAAAGAACAAACAATGCTGACGTAATTAACAAAGGTTGGAGTTGAATTGAATCCGTGTAAAAAATGGCGATAACGATTACAGCTCCAAGATCATCAACAATTGCAAGAGCTACCAAAAAGGTGATTAGCGCTTTAGGAATACGGCTAGCTAACAGAGCCAAAGCACCGATCGCAAAAGCAATATCAGTTGCCATTGGTATTCCCCAACCGATAGCATTTTCTCCTGTTGGGTTAACCGCAAAGTAGATTAACGCAGGTACCAACATTCCTCCAAAAGCAGCTGCAATAGGTAAAATAGCATTTCGCAACTCAGCCAATTCTCCAACGAGTATTTCTCTTTTTAGTTCCAGACCGACCACAAAGAAAAATATCGCCATTAAACCATCATTAATCCAATGATGTAAGCTCATTTCAATTGACCAATTACCAACCTCAAATCGGACTAAAGTATGTAACACATGTTGATAGGCCTCTAGTAAAGAACTGTTAGCAAACACTAACGCTAAAATGGCACATACCATTAGTAATAAACCACTGGTGGTTTGGCGATGAATGAACTCTTCAAATGGTGTCAGGATCTTRWTAAAGCCTTTTTCCCACGGAGCACTATAAATTTTAGCTTTAGAATTATTGTTTCTTTTTAAATTTTTCAAGTTTGAACCCTTTTGATTATGCAAAAAATACCATTAAATTATCTGTCTTAAGAAATATCCAAAAACGAAAGTCTTAGTAAAATATAATAGCCCATTTTAATCAATTATTTGCAGCATTTACAATTTCTAGAATAGCAGGGTGTTTTAGCCTCCGCTCGGGTGAAATAACGTAATAATGTTCTTTAAATTCCTCAGTACGACCTACAATTTTAACATGGTACTGAGACATAATAGTGTCTTCAATTAATGTCGGTGCAGTAAATACACCATATCCTTCTTGTCCAAAGGACTTTAATAGTGCACTGTCATCAAATTCTGCGATTATGTTAGGTATAACATTGTATTTTTCTAGCCACGCAGACAGGCGTTGCCTAACAGCTGTATTTTTTCCTTGCATGAGAAATGGTTGCCCAGATAACGAGTGTGGAAAGTTTTTCTTGCATATCGTTGCCAATTTTTTAGTAGCAAAAAATGTAAAACCACTTTCAGTTAGTCTATGATTATAGGCTTTAATATGACTGCCCATAGGTAAAGGTTGATCTGTTAATACTAAATCCAATTTGTTAATAGCAAGCTCAGCCAAAAGACTATCTTGATGACCTTCTTTACAAATTAATCTTACGGAATCTGCCATATTTAAAACAGGGTTTAGCAATTGAAATGCAAGCACCTTTGGAATCACACCAGTTACACCAACTGTAAAAGTTAGCCAATGAGCCGGCTCCTGAGTTTTAATCACATTTTTTAACTCATCACCTAACTGAAAAATTTCATCCGCATAACTATAAATAAGCTGTCCTATTTCCGACAGGATTAATTTCTTTCCTTTTCGGTCAAAAAGAGTCACCCCTATTTGCGATTCAAAACTTGTTATTTGTCCACTTATAGTTTGAGGGGTTAAATGTAAAACTGAACTTGCTTTAGTAATACTTCCTTCATTAGCAACCGAATAGAAGTAATAAAGATGATTATAATTGAGAGGGGTCATTGTGGGGTTCTTCGTATAATCCGATGATTTTCTGCATTATAATCGAATTATCTGTTAATAACAAATTTGAATTGAAACCTACTTTCGAAGAAATAAATTTAATTTTTGATAATTATGATTGGTTTCCATTATAGCAATGAGTTTATTTTTTGAATCGCCAGTAGTGTTTTGTGACTCTATTTACCGCCACATAACAAACTTGATGATAATAACAGCGCTATTTTCTACTCTATCAATATGTTTATCATACCCTATTTCACTAAACTTAATTTTGAAGAACCGTAGATGCATAGAGATACAACAACAAAACTCTAATCTATATTCGAAATATACTTACATTATATGTTTTTTAGTCGAATAAATGGATAATTACTTGTGCTAGAAAACTATTTTATGACGCCATTTTTAATGGCGTAATATTTATATCTCGTACTAAATATTTTTGACAACAGCCTAATAAATTAATTCATTTGCGCGTATTTAACAAGTTATCTTGCTTCGTAATCAATGCCATTCAGCCGCTATGCCATTTATGTTGCGTAGTTAAAATTAGCTAATATAATGGCCTGCAGAGCACGTGGATCAATATTTCGCTTTAATTTATTGGCCAGAAAATTATCCTGTCGATATAGTAAATAACACTACTTTTATTTTCATCAGAAAACTTAAACGTCACTAATAAATGAGTAGAAAATACCAAAGAGCTATAGCGCTCTAAATGTTTTATTCGAAATATTCGAGTATTTGATAATAAAACTTCGACTTTACGGATTCTTTAAAAAGGGCTATAAATACTGCATGTTAGCTCATTGCTGTATGGATTATTATGTCATTTAGTAGAACAAGTTATTTTAAGAGAAAAACATTTAGTGAGTTGTCAAAGAATTTTTTCCAAAAAAAGGTACACTTACACCTGTTTGTTTTTATGTTATTCGTCGCTAATCAGGCTATTGCAGAATCCAAGGAACAACCAAGTTATGAACGAAGCTTATTGAATTCTTGTAAAACACTCAGTACTAATATAAAGCAAATGACAGATTCCTTATGTAAATCGTACATACATGGTTTTCTTGCAGGGGCATGGGGTGTTCGTGATGTTAAAATTGCCAAATTAAAGATAAAAAAGATTGGTTCCCTTACTTGGACTGAAAGAGCTTATCTATATAGAGGGAATAGGTTAGCTCAACGAATTACTAATAAAGAAGTTACTTATTATTGCGACCAAAAAGATAAAATGAGCGTAATCATTATGGAAAAATTAAGCACTGACTTAACGTTAACTACAAACACAATAGCCTCTTTGAATATGCGAATTTATGATGTGATAAAAACAACATGTCCGTCAGACAATTTTAGCGAAAAGTGAACACTTGTGATAGTAAACATTCAATCTAATAAAATAGAATTAGATAAAGCTTTAGAAGTTCACATTGAGAGAAAACTTAGACTTGCTTTGTCTAATATGGAACCATTAATTACGGCTGTTACGATCAGTTTATCTGATGTAGTTAGAAATAATGCGGTTAGTGGGATTGAAGAAGTGGTGGCAACTCAATGCGGCATTCAAGTATCTATCGAAAATATTCCGGCTATCGAAGTAGTAGATATTCAGAGTGATTTATATTACGCAATTGATCGAGTAATTCAAAAGGCGAGTCGCACTATGACACGAAAGTTATTTTATTCGGGAAACGTAAAAGAATAATATTTTTCGTTTATTTAATTAGACGATATTTTATTTAATTAAATCCAATATTTCAGAGTGTAATTAAAAGGAAAAAAACATGCAAAACAGCAACGTTGTATTAGTCAATAGTGAACTAGGTACTTTAGAAACTAACAGAGTATTGCGAAATACTTATGCCTTGTTATCAATGACTCTTGTTCTTAGTGCATTAACAGCTGCTGTTTCTGCTATGTTGGACTTACCTCACCCTGGTCTAATTATCACTTTAGTTGGTTATTTTGGTTTGCTCTTTTTAACTACTAAATTTCGAAATTCGAGTAAAGGGCTATTATGTGTATTTGCATTGACTGGTTTTATGGGTTACACATTAGGCCCTATTATTAACGCTTACTTAAGCATGGGTAATGGTACCCAAATAGTGATGACTGCTCTAGGTGGTACGGGAGCGATCTTTCTTGGTTTGTCAGGTTATGCACTATCCAGTCGCAAAGACTTTAGTTTTATGCGTGGCTTTATTATAGTCGGAATTATTACCGCATTCTTGGCCGGGTTAGGAGCAATGTTTTTTCAAGTACCTGCTTTATCTTTAGCCGTGTCGGCAGCGTTTATTTTAATAATGAGCGCGCTTATTTTGTATCAAACAAGTCAGATAATTCATGGCGGAGAAACTAACTATATTATGGCGACAGTAACCCTATATGTTTCCATATTTAATCTATTCACTAGCCTATTACATTTATTAGGCTTTATGAGTGGCGATGATTAATTGTCGAATTTACATACAAACTAAATTTATTGCTAGGAATCGTTTAATCAATTACTTATGAGACATACTCTTACTTTATTCGTAACATTAACTGTTTTCTGGCTACTTAATTCCGGTCACAATACTGTGCTCATGACATTACTTGGGCTTGTTTCAATTATATTTGTTTTATATGTTGCACATAAAATGGATGTTGTTGATCACGAGTCTCAACCCGTCCATCTTTCATTAAAATTTCCCGGTTATTTTCTTTGGTTGCTCAAGGAGTTAGTTCTAGCAAACATTTCAGTAGTAAAAAGTATCTGGTTAGGAAATAGCACTATTTCACCTTGTTTAATGACTATTAAATCGAGTCAAAAAACCGACTTAGGTATAGTGATTTACGCGAATTCAATAACAATCACTCCCGGAACTGTGTCGGTAGACCTAATTGGAGATAGGATTACGGTTCATTCATTGTTCAAAGAAAATATTGAATTCTTAAAAGCCGGCGAAATGGATCGTCGGGTAACTGAGTTGGAAAGCTAGTGTTAATCGCAGCCACTCTTGCCGTCCTCGTTGTGATGCTGTTAGCCATCATTCGAACGGTCATTGGCCCAACTCTTTACGATAGAATTCTAGCCGTCAATATGTTTGGTACTAAAACAATATTATTATTGTCATTGTTAGGTTTTGTCATGGGGCGACCTGAATTTTTAGATATCGCAATTGTGTATGCACTAATTAATTTTATCAGTGTGATTGCGGTGTTGCGGTATTCAGATAGTTTCGAGTTTGGATCAAAGACAGGTGAAAAGACTGCTGAAAATAGAATTCCTCAGAGTGGGGAACGTCTGGAACTTGGGAATAAGGAAGCCGAATGATTTTTGATCTCGACATCATTAGAGAGTTAATTAGTGCCTTGTTTTTATTCATGGGTAGCTTTTTATGTATTTCTGGTGGTGTTGGAATTTTACGCTTTCCAGATTTTTATACTCGTATGCATGCTGTTGGTGTAACCGATACACTCGCAGCAGCTATGATTTTAATCGGACTAATGTTGCAAAATCCTGATGGCTTGGTTGTTATCAAATTATCTCTGATCCTTTTAATGACGCTTTTCATTAACCCAACTGCAAGCCACGCATTAGCTAAAGCTGCATTTCATAATGGATTGATGCCACTGATAGAAAAAAACAAAAAGAACAATAGTTTACCTGACAAAAAACAAGAAAGTGAAAAGGGGTGAGCTCATCGAATCATTAATTAACATAGTTTTACTAAGCTTACTGGTTGGTATTGCCATAGCGATTGTCTGCATGAAAGATTTATTTGCTGTGGTCATGTTAGCTGGAATTTATGGCTTAATCTCCGCTAGCTTTTTTGTAGTGATGGATGCGGTGGATGTGGCATTTACAGAAGCCTCAGTAGGTGCAGGGATTTCCACTTTATTAATGTTAGTGGTAATAACTATGACTGGACGTACCGAACATCCAACTCGTCATAAACCACTGTTAGCAATTTTTGTTGTGGTTGTCACTGGTGGCTTGTTAATTTATGGCACTTTTGATATGCCCTATTTAGGCGCTATTGATGCCCCCATCCATACTCATGTTGCACCCCGATACATAAATGAATCGATGCAGGAAGTAGGTGTTCCTAATATTGTGACTGCGGTACTTGCGAGTTACAGAGCTTTCGATACTTTCGGCGAAGTGGTTGTAATTTTTACCGCAGGTATTGGTGTGTTGGCACTTTTATCAGTGGTACGCCGCCGCGATGAAGACTCAGTAATTGATTCAATTAATGACTCTATGCATGAGCAACATCTTATTTTACGAATTGTCAGCAAAATGATGATTCCATTTATTATGTTGTTTGCGCTTTATGTACAATTTCATGGTGACTATGGCCCTGGTGGTGGTTTTCAAGCCGGAGTGATTTTTGCTTCAGCAATTATTTTATATGTTTTATTATTTGGTTTAAGTACCGCTCGTAAAGTCATCAACCAGACCTTAATTCAGTTAATCGCTGCTTTTGGCGTTTTATTTTATGGGTGTGTAGGTTTAGTCTCCCTGCTAAATGGCGGGAACTTCTTTGACTATAACGTGCTATCAAGTGATCCGATTGCAGGACAGCATTTAGGGATTTTACTAATCGAATGGGGAGTAGGTTGCACGGTTGCGTCGGTGATGATTATTATCTTTTTCAATTTTGCAGGACGCAAAGAGTTTCAGCAACGAAATGGAAATTTAATCGATAATATCTCCAAGAAAAACAAGGGGATTTAATCATGATAATGGGTTTGTTTAATGATTGGGTCGTAGTGGTTTTAATGATGATAGGTCTTTATATTATTATTGCCCATGGTAACCTGATCAAAAAAATTGTTGGTTTAACTATTTTCCAAACATCAGTATTTATTTTTTATATCAGTATGGCTAAAATTGATGGTGGAACTGCCCCTATTTTAGTTGATGGTGTGACTCAATACTCTAATCCTTTACCCCATGTTTTGATTCTTACCGCGATTGTTGTCGGTATTGCGACTACCGCCGTAGCCCTTGCTTTAATCGTGCGGATTAAAGAGGCTTATGGCACCATAGAAGAGGAGGAAATTCAAGAGCAGGACAGTCAACATAAGGATAGTCACAAATTGAATATTCATAATAGCTCAGAGATAAACAGGGATAAAAAAGAATGTTAGTACACCTTCCTGTTTTGCAAGTGATTGTACCGTTAATGGCTGCTCCCTTGTGCTTGATATTAAAGCGAGTGCAATTAGTCTGGTTATTTACATTATTGGTTAGCGGCATAGCATTTTTGATCAGCGTTTTGCTATTACAACAAGTCATGTCATCGGGCACTATTATTTATGAGTTGGGAGGATGGGAGGCGCCATGGGGAATTGAATATCGTATAGACAAACTAAATGCATTTCTACTTTTGATTATTACTGGGATCAGCACGGTGGTTTTATTCGCGGCTCAAACGAGTATCGAAAAAGAAATTTCGCAGGATAAACACACGGTATTTTACGTTTTATATTTATTATCGCTAACCGGCATGCTTGGGATAGTTGCAACCGGTGATGCTTTTAACGTCTTTGTTTTTCTTGAAATATCTTCGCTATCTGCTTATGCATTAATTGCATTGGGTAAGGATCGGCGTGCGCTATGGGCAGCTTATCAATATTTAATTATGGGGACTATTGGTGCAACCTTTATTTTGATTGGGATTGGTCTGATGTATCAAATGACTGGTACATTAAATATGGAAGATCTCTCCCAGCGTTTACCAGAAGTCGCTCAAACACGAACCGTTTTTACAGCGTATGCTTTTGTCATTGTTGGGATCTGTTTAAAGTTGGCAATGTTTCCACTTCACTTATGGCTACCTAATGCATACGCTTATGCGCCATCAATAGTGACTGCTTTTTTTGCAGCCACAGCAACCAAAGTAGCTATTTATCTGTTAATCCGTTTTACATTTTCTGTATTTGGATTGTCTTTTTCCTTCACTACTTTACCCCTGCAAATTATTTTTATGGCTCTGGGCATGTTAGGTATTTTTGTAGCCTCTACAACGGCTATTTATCAAACTAATGTTAAACATTTATTCGCATATTCTAGCATTGCTCAAATTGGTTACATGATTGTAGGATTTAGTATTAGTTCTGTCGCCGGATTAACCGCAACCTTATTACATTTGTTTAACCATGCCTTAATGAAAAGCGCCTTGTTTTTAGCTTTGGGCGCTGTGATGTACCGTATTGGCAGTGTTCAATTATCTCAGTTTCAAGGGTTGGGTCGACAAATGCCTCTTACTATGGCAGCTATTGTTATCGGCGGATTAAGTTTAATTGGGGTGCCACTGACTGTCGGTTTTGTGAGTAAGTGGTATCTGCTGATGGCGTTGATTGAAAATGGCTGGTGGCCTCTGGCTGTACTGGTTCTTCTGGGATCTTTATTAGCTATTGTCTATGTATGGCGTATAGTAGAAATGGCCTATTTTAAACCATCGCTGGCAACTCACGCCAATGTTAAAGAAGCACCCATTTCATTTCTTATTCCCATCTGGATACTCGTTTTCGCCAATATTTATTTTGGTATTGATACTCGTCTTGGTGTTCAGGTAGCACAGGCAGCTTCCGAGAGCTTGTTTGCAGTGTCTGTTTCTGACATAACCATTATAGAGGACAGTTTGTGAACCTTTCTTTGGAGTTGATGTTACAGCTATGCATATTATTGCCAATCTTAACAACGTTTGTCATTGTAGCGACGGGTAGCAAACCCAATCTGCGTGAAGCTGTTACCATCAGTAGCTGTCTAATACTTATCTATTGTGTAATTAATCTCTATCAAGGCGTTAACGAAGGAAAAATAATCAACGTATTTTGGTGGGAGCTATTACCGGGTTTACAAGTTAGTTTTTCTATTGAACCCTTAGGTATGTTGTTTGCTTTAATTGCTGCGTTTCTTTGGTTAGTGACGACTATTTACGCTATTGGTTATATGCGAAGTCATCATGAAGTAAAACAAACCCGTTTTTATGCCTGTTTTGCGATTGCTATTGGAGCAGTGATGGGGATAGCTTTTGCAAGTAACTTATTTACACTATTTATTTTTTATGAAGTGCTAACTTTATCGACTTATCCCTTGGTCACTCATGCCGGAACTGAAAAAGCTAAAAAGGGCGGTCGTATTTATCTTGGTATTTTACTGAGTACTTCAATTGTATTTTTCCTGTTGGCTATCGTCGGTACTTGGTTTGTGGCCGGAACATTGGATTTTAAACTCGGAGGAATCTTTGATAACAACGTTAATAAAACGTTAGCGGGCGTATTATTAGTTCTTTTTATTTTTGGGATCGGCAAAGCAGCCATAATGCCTTTTCATCGTTGGTTACCAGCAGCGATGGTGGCACCGACACCTGTGAGTGCTTTGTTGCATGCCGTTGCCGTTGTTAAAGCCGGAGTATTCACGGTACTTAAAGTCTGTGTATTTATTTTTGGAATTGACTTGTTAGCCGTGTTGCCAACCACTCAGTTTCTACTTTACCTAGCAGGATTTTCAGTCTTAATGGCATCATTAATAGCCATGCGACAAGATAACTTAAAAGCAAGATTAGCTTATTCGACAATCAGTCAACTAGGTTACGTCACTATTGGTGCGCTGCTTGCAACTTCATCAGGCGTGATCGGAAGTTCGATGCACATTGCTATGCATGCCTTTGGAAAAATTACATTGTTTTTCTGTGCAGGTGCTATTTTAGTCGCCGCACATAAATCAAAAATAAGTGAAATGCGCGGGCTAGGTAAGCAAATGCCAATCACAATGGCAGCATTTTTTATTGCAAGTCTTAGCATTATCGGCGTACCGCCCACCGGGGGAACCTGGAGTAAGTGGTATTTATTAATGGGTACCTTAGAAACTGAGCAGTTTGTACTTATGGTCGTTCTGATGCTCAGTTCTTTACTCAACATAGCCTATTTATTACCGATACCTTTTCACGCTTTCTTCTCTAAGCTTCCATCGAGTATCGATTCCGGAGCAGGACATTCGTTAGCTGACATTCAAATAAAAGAAGCGCCAACAAGTTCATTGATAGCAATAGGAATAWCTACATTAGGTTGCTTGATTCTATTTATCTACCCGCAACCTTTATTCGATTTAGCCGCGTCCATTCTGGATCCTTCTGGAGCTATAAATGGAAGATAAAAAACAGTCTGTAGATAGTAAAAAACACATCTTTGATAATCCAAAAAATGTAAAACGACTTTTATATTTTCTTTATACATCCTGTGCGGTGCTATTAATATTTGATTTTGTTATCCACCGTCATGTGATGCATAGTTGGGAAAATTTATGGGGGTTTTATCCTCTTTACGGTTTTGTTGGTTGTGTTGTTCTTGTGATTGTTGCTACTTGGATGCGAACATTTTTGATGCGAGCAGAAGACTATTATGATTCAGAAGGTCAAGATTTAGGAAACATAAATAACAAAAACGAAAAATCTGAACAAGGTGAAAAACAATCGGGAGATGACCATGTGGATGATTGAGATCCCTCCTTTTGTGCCATTTTTTATTGGTGGTTTAATTGCACTGCTAACTAGTGGTGTGTTACGTAATTTTATTATGGTAAGCATTCCAATTATCAGCGCGTTGCATCTATGGATGGTGCCTGACGGTATCCACCTACAATTCGCATTTCTTGAGTATCAGCTACAACCCTATCGGGTTGATAAATTAAGTTTGATGTTTGGTTATGTCTTTCATATTGCCGCCCTAATAGCGATAATTTACTCGTTGCATGTTCGTGACACAATGCAACAGGTTGCCGCAATGTTGTATGCAGGAAGCGGGCTCGGTGCTGTTTTTGCGGGTGATTTGCTTACCCTGTTTGTTTTCTGGGAATGTTTAGCTTTTACGTCAGTATTTCTAATTTGGGCTCGAAGAACTCAGCGCGCGCAAGTCGCTGGAATGCGTTATTTAATTATTCAAGTTTTGTCTGGCGTAATACTGCTTGCTGGCGCATTATTTTATGCTGCAGAAAATGGTACTTTAGAGTTTGGTTATATAGGCCTTGATGGCATTGCAGGTTGGTTAATCTTTATTGCATTTGGTATTAAATGCGCGTTTCCTATGGCACACAATTGGTTAACTGACGCTTATCCAGAAGCTACAGTGACAGGCACCGTTTTTCTAAGTGCTTTTACCACCAAGGTTGCGGTTTATGCTTTAGCTCGTGCCTACCCCGGTACCGAATTATTAGTTTATATTGGTGCGGCTATGACTTGTTTTCCAATATTTTTTGCCGTGATCGAAAATGACTTACGTCGGGTTCTTGCCTATAGCTTAATTAATCAGGTTGGATTTATGGTAGTTGGAATTGGAATTGGAACCGCTTTGGCAATTAATGGCGCTGTCTCTCACGC
The DNA here is from genome assembly GCA_002401655.1 of Gammaproteobacteria bacterium. Lineage (GTDB taxonomy): Bacteria > Pseudomonadota > Gammaproteobacteria > Enterobacterales > Kangiellaceae. The sequence goes on from NVTT01000063.1 coordinate 18,603, forward strand.
TTTCAACGATGTTATATTTAAAGGCCTGTTGTTTATGTCGATGGGCGCGGTATTACATATGACGGGACGTATAAATGGATCAGATCTTGGCGGTCTTTATAAAACAATGCCTAAAACCACGGTGTTGTGTATTGTCGGTGCTGCATCTATTTCTGCGTTTCCTCTTTTTAGTGGATTTGTGAGTAAATCAATGGTGATGTCCGCCGCGATTGAAGAAGGATATGACTGGATCTGGTTAATGTTATTATTTGCCTCAGCTGGTGTTTTTCATCACGCCGGAATAAAAATTCCTTATTTTGCTTTCTTTGCTCATGACTCTGGTCTTAAGGCAAATGATCCGCCCAATAATATGCTAGTGGCAATGGGGATTGCTGCAGGATTATGCATCGCGATCGGTATTTATCCAGAAACTTTATATTCATTGTTGCCCTATGATACAGGATACAATCCATATGATGCCACTCATGTATTAGCCCAAACTCAGCTGCTTTTCTTTTCCGCATTAGCGTTTGTCTGGCTGAATCTAAGAGGGAAGTATCCACCAGAACTACGTTCAACAAATCTGGATTTTGATTGGGTCTATCGTCGTATTTTCCCAACAGTCTTGCAGGCTTCATTCACATCTGTTTGGAAATTAGACAAAGCTATTCGTCAGGCTTTACTTTCAAAATTGAATCAAGGGTTAACTTTTTTTTCCAATAAAAATAACCGCTATAGTAGCTTGCTTTCTCGAAATTACCCCGCAGGTAGTATGGTTTTGTGGGTCTTGGTAGTTTTAGCGACTTATTTGTTTTTAAGTTTTATTTCTTAGTTTTACTCCACTTGAATTCAAGCCTCAAATAATTACTTAAAATCCATTTTATTGAGTTAGTTTATTAAAGTTGTTTGTTTTATTGGTATTTGTTTCAGGATTCATTTTACTCTTATGGAGTGCTAAATGATTTGTTGATGGGGCAATCATTTTTGGGCAAAAGGTTATTGTGTAGATACAGTTGGAATTGATGAAGAGATCATCCGAAAGTATGTCAAATTTCTGGAGAAAGAAGAAGCAAGACAGGACAGCCTTAAGTTTTAGAAATCAAACTGAATCTGGGATAATAAAGTCAGCCTTCTAAGAGGGCCGACATAAAGCCCCTTCAAGAGGCAAATCAAAACCACCTTCTAATAAGGTGGATTTTTTTTAATAAAAGCTTGATGGAAAAGAGTAGGTATCTTATGTAATATAGGGTAATTCTAAACAAAACCCGTCATTTGCCCATAGCAAATGATACTCATTAGCATTTACCTTTAATAGCACCTGTAAGCCTTTAAAAGTTAATAGAGAGCGAGATTATCTTGGATTAAATATTTAGTTAAACTGGCTTAACTTATTGATTTGATCAGTAAAGTGTTGGTCTGAAGGGAAAATGTTCCACTTTTTCGCTTGTTGACTAGACTGCTTGACCTTGCATATACTCCTCTAGCTCAATATTAATGGAGCTTATAGATTATTGAGTTATTTAATTTGTACCGATAGGTGGATCAAAAACAGCTGTTAATTAACTCTAAAGCGCGTATACCTGTTCATTATCTATGTGTTTTATGGAGATAATGAACTAGTATCGCCTGTACCAGTTAAATAACAAGTAATTAAAATAGCCCAAAAAGAGTATTGGATTGTGATTGAAATCTACCGATAACATAGACAACATAAATATTTAGTGTTCCATTATTTATTTCGACGGACTTAATCATTAAATAGTAGTTAAATAACTTTTACTTTTTTACCACTTTCAGTGTTTTTCTTATTCTCTGTTTGTAAATAAACCGTATTCGTTGTTGCCATACTGCTTACCCTAGTCGAGGAAAGTCCTAAAACATAC